>USCF01000078.1 GCA_900553115.1 uncultured Alphaproteobacteria bacterium | reverse complement strand
TAGTCTTTTTCATCCGTTGTGAAACAGATAGAAGACGTTTTGGTGAAATATTTTTTCACAATCTCTAAAATTTTAAGGGTTACTTCTGTTTTGTTGCGAAACACGGCAGAAGTTTTTTTAGAGAACACATCCTAATCAAATATATATGATTTTGGCGACAATGTCCCCAAAATGTTTGCCTCGCTTTTTTGTTCTGTTTCAGATCAAAGCGAGGCTTTTTTGTTTAGAATAAATATATATACTATTGAGCTTTAAATTGTAAAAACCGCCGTATTTTATACAACACGGCGGTTTTTTAATAGCAGTTATAGAAATTATTGAGCGTTAATCAAAGTAATTTCTACACGGCGGTTTTGCGCTTTGCCTTCAGTTGTGGCATTAGAGGCAATCGGATTAGATGAACCGGCGCCGTAAGAACTGATACGACTGCCCTGTACTCCGCGCAAAGCCAAATAATTTGCAACGGCTGCGGCACGGCGTTCTGATAGCGGTTGATTGATTTTATCATTGCCTGTACTGTCGGTATATCCTACAACTTGCAATCTGGTTTTGTCATATTCTTTAGCAACTAAAGCAACTGAATCAAGCACACTGTTTGCCGAAGTTTTAATTGTCGATTCGTTGGTGTTGAAAGTTATGCTGTTCGGCATAATCAGACGTACATTATCGCCGTCACGCGCAACCTGTACGCCTGTTCCGGTTAATTTTTGACGCAGTTTGCTGGCTTGAATATCCATATATCCCCCAGCTGCCGCACCTGTAGCTCCGCCGATACCGGCACCAATCAAAGCACCTTTTTCACCGCCGATTAAAGCGCCGATACCAGCACCTGCAGCGGCGCCAATACCTGTTCCCCACGCGGTTTTAGCAACTTTGCTTTCTCCGGTATAAGGATCAGTAGCGCAAGCAGACATAAAACATACTGCAACCAAACTTAAAATTATTTTTTTCATTTTTATCTCCTTAAAAATTTGCAATACGAGCCAAAGCTTCTTCAACTTTTGCTTTGTTTTCCTGTGCTTCGGCCTGACGGCGTTTTTCTTCGGCAACCACTGCCGCCGGAGCTTTAGCAACAAAGCTTTCGTTATTCAGCTTACGGCTGTAGCCTTCCAAGTTTTTATTTAATGTTTCTAATTCTTTTTGCAAACGTGCGCGCTCTGCTTCAAAATCAACAACGCCTTTCAACGGAATCAAAATTGCGGCTTCACGGCTAACAGTCTGCACCATATCTTTTGTGACTTCACGATTACCCAAAGCATCTAATTCTTCCAAGCGTGCCAGTTTGCAAATCAAAGCTTTTTGACGTTCTACCACAGACAATGTTTCTGCCGCTGCATCTTTCACAAACGCGTGCAACTTGGCGCCGGCTGGCAAATTCATAGCTGAACGCAAAGAACGAATAGCGGAAATAATGTCAATCGCACGGTCAATTTCATTTTTATCCGCACCGTTAACTGTTTCATCTGTTGGCCATGCGGCATGAATCAGTTTGCCTGAACGAATCGTCAAATTATCCCACAATTCTTCGGTAATAAACGGCATAAACGGGTGCAACATTACCAAAATTCTATCCAATGTCCAAGCTGTAACCGCACGGATTTCCTTAATTTCATCGGCATTTTCGCCATAGAAAATCGGTTTAATCAATTCAATATACCAATCGCAGAATGTACCCCAAATAAATTGGTAAACCGCATTTGCCGCATCAGAAAAACGGAAGTTGTTTAAGTTTTCTGTCACTTCGATAGAGGCTTCTTTGGCTTTTGCCATAATCCATTTGCTGATTTCGAGTTTAGCTGATGTTACATCAAAGTCTTTAACCAAATAGCATTCGTTCATTTCACAAAAACGAGCGGCGTTCCACAATTTTGTAGCAAAATTACGATAACCTTGAATACGCGAATCCGACAAATTGATGTCGCGTCCCTGTGTTTCCATGGCTGCCATAAAGAAGCGCAAAGCGTCGGCGCCGTATTTTTCAATTGTTTCCATCGGGTCAACAGTGTTGCCTTTAGACTTGCTCATCTTACGGCCTTGCTCGTCACGCACCAAACCGTGAATATAGCATTTTTTGAACGGCACGCGCTTCATCATATACATACTCATCATCATCATGCGGGCAACCCAGAAGAAAATGATGTCAAAACCTGTAACCAAAACCGAAGTCGGATAAAATGTCTTTAAGAACTCGGTTTCATCAGGCCAGCCCATAGTTGAAAACGCCCATAAACCTGAAGAAAACCAGGTATCCAACACATCGGTTTCACGTGTCAATTCAACCTCTTTGCCATAGTGCTTGGCGGCGGCTGCTTTAGCCTCTTCTTCATTTTCTTCACAGAAAATTTCATCGTCCGGACCATACCAAATCGGCATTTGATGTCCCCACCAAAGTTGGCGAGAAATACACCACGGCTGAATATTGCGCATCCATTCGAAATATGTTTTTTCATAGCTCTTCGGCACAAATTGCATATCGCCGTCTTCCACCGCTTTAATCGCAGCAACAGCCAATTTCGGAGCATCTACAAACCATTGGTCGGTCATCAAAGGTTCAATAACCACACCGCTGCGGTCACCGTACGGAATAACCATCGGATGGTCTTCAATTTTATCCATCAATCCCAACTCGGTCAATTTTTCAATCGTTTTAGCACGAGCTTCCATCGTCGTTAAGCCTGCATACGGAGTATTTTCGTTCATTGTCGCATCAGGATTCAAAACGTTAATCATCGGCAGATTGTGGCGCTTGCCGACTTCAAAGTCGTTAAAATCATGCGCCGGAGTAATTTTTACAGCACCTGTGCCTTTTTCTGGGTCTGCATGCTCATCGCCAACAATCGGAATCACGCGGTTGATAATTGGAATAATGCAGTTTTTGCCAATTAAATAAGCCAGTTTCGGATTGTCTTTTGAAACAGCCACTGCCGTATCGCCAAACATAGTTTCCGGACGAGTGGTGGCAATATGAATATATTCACCTTCTGTTCCTTCAATCGGATATTTGTAGTAATACATTTTGCCGACAGTTTCTTTTTGCACCACTTCCAAATCAGAAACAGCGGTACCAAGTTTAGGGTCCCAGTTAACCAGTTTTTTAGCCTTAAAAATCAAACCGTCTTTATACAGCGAAACAAAAATTTTGCGCACGGCGCAAGAAAGACCTTCATCCATGGTAAAACGCTCGCGGCTCCAGTCGCAGGAAGCACCCAAACGACGCAGTTGGCGGCAAATTGTTCCGCCTGACTGTTTGCGCCATTCCCAAACTTTTTCAATAAACTTTTCACGTCCTAAATCATGGCGGGTAATACCTTCTTTAGCCAAATTACGTTCCACTACCATTTGTGTGGCAATACCGGCATGGTCCGTCCCCGGCTGCCATAAAACTTTTTTGCCCAGCATACGGTTATAGCGAATCAAAATATCCTGCAAAGTATCGTCCAAAGCGTGTCCCATATGCAAAACACCGGTTACGTTCGGCGGCGGTATCACAATTGAAAACGCCTCGCTATTACTTCTCATGTCCGGCTTAAAATCGCCGTCATTTTCCCATTTTTCATAAATTTTTTCTTCAAAATCTTTTGGATTATAGTTCTTCTCTAACATTTTTCATTATTCCGTTTTTTCACGTTATTTTTCAGTAATATTATTTTAAAAAAATCGGGGAGGAAAATAAGCCGTCAGGCAAAATTATTTTCCTTTACACGCACTCGGTCGTCATGATTGTCATTTGAATTAGAAACATCTGTTTTTACCGAACGCTTAGCAAAATAAGTTTGGTATTTTTTCATAATTTTTTTGGCAACGTCATCAAAGCTCCAAACACCAAGCTGATACGGGATATCCTCACGTTTAACCATCATAGTTTTAGTCAGTTCAAAAATCTCGTCTTGTTCTTCAGCAACCGTAAAAACAGGTTCTTTTTTTTCTGTATTTTTACGCTGTTCTTTTTCAATAATCGCCTCGCGAATCGACCTTAGAATTGAATCGATAGACGCATCTTCTGCTTTTGCCATAAAATTATGCCTCAAGTTAAAATTAAAACCTGAGGCATATTAGCAAAATTTATTTTAATTGGCAATAGGTTTGCTTTATTTATCAATGGATAAAGTCAACCATTTGCCTTTGGTGTTTTTATAATGCTCTTCTGCATCATAAAAGTTGACTTTCAAAGCCAATTTTTGAGCTGTTAATTTACCCATCGACTGCATAAGCTGCAAACCAGACACATAGTAGTCATGCAAAGCCTTTACTTCATTAACTTGAGAAGTTAACAGGGTTTGATAAGCATTAAGCACATCTAAAACCGTGCGGTTTCCCAAAGCCTCTTCTTTTTGCGTGCCTTCCAAGGCAATGGCCGAGGCTTTTACCTGAGCTTGAATAGATGTGATATTTGACTTGTTTGCCTGCATGGATTGCCAATAACTGGTAACTCCAGCCACAACGGCGCGTTCAGCCTCCAAAACTCCTTCTTGAGCCTGCCATTTTTGATATTTGCTTTTGCGGATTTTAGCACGAGTTGCACCGCCGGTATACAATGGAACATTCATATCCAAAGAATATTGCGTGCTGGTTGTGCTTGGATTTTTGGCCATATCATGATTTGATTGCGTGGTTTTGCCGCTGGAAGCCGTAAAGCTTACATCTGGAAGCAAAGCGCCTTTATTACTATTAACGCTATAAGAAGCGGCGTCCAGCTGTTTTTTAGCTGCAAGCAAAGAATAGTTGTTGCTGCGAGCATAATTCATAGCCTCATCAAAACGGGTTGGAAACATTTTGGTAATAGAAGCCGGATTTTGCAAATCCTTAGGTTCTTTACCAACCATCTGCAAGTATGTGGCTTTAGAAATCGCTAAATTACCTTCGGCCGAAATCACGTCTGACTGTGCCTGTGCGTAGCTGGCGCGTGACTGAGCAACATCTGTGCGGGTAACCTCACCCACATCAAAACGCGCCAATGTTTCATCTAATTGTTTTTTCAACAAACGTTCATTATTTTTTTGCAAACGAACAATCGCTTCATCACGCATAACATCAAGATAAGCTGTTGAAGCACCGAGCAAAACAGTTTGTTCCACAGCGTATAAATCCTGAATACCGGCTTTGGCGGCAGAATCTGCGGCTTTTACGGCGTTATATGTGGAAAATCCGTTAAACACCGGCTGAGTAATACTTCCGTTATAGCCTTTTTGATATCCGTCAACAGTGGCGTTTCCGGTTTTTCTAACGTGCGTATCCGAATAGTTGCCGTTTACTCCGATTGTTGGGCGAAAACCAGAACGGGCAGCTGCCGCATCTTCATTGGTAGCACCGCTGGCTGCGCGCTGTCCATGCAAAGTAGGGTTGCTGTTATAGGCTTCGCTCATGGCCTCATAAATTGTATCTGCGTTTGCGTTAACACTAATCAAAGCGCTCAACGAAACTGCTAAAAGTAACTTTTTATTCATTGCTATCACTCTGTATAAATTCCTTATTTTCACATTTTTAGC
>USCF01000077.1 GCA_900553115.1 uncultured Alphaproteobacteria bacterium | reverse complement strand
TGGTGATTAACTTCATCGACATGCTCTCTCACGCGCGTACCGAATCTAAGATGGTGCGCGAGCTTGCCAACAACGAGGCACACCATCGTCGGTGATATCAATTTTGGTATTGGTTTTTTCAATAATTTCACGAATAACCTTACCACCGGTACCAATAACTTCACGGATTTTATCTACTGGAATTTTCATAGAGAAAATACGCGGAGCTTTTGGAGAAACCTGCGGACGTGGCTCGGCTATTGCTTTAGCCATTTCGCCCAAAATGTGAATACGTCCTTCATGAGCCTGAGCCAAAGCGTTTTTCATAATATCTTTGGTAATGGATGTAATTTTAATATCCATTTGCAAAGCTGTTACACCGTCTTTTGTACCGGCAACTTTGAAATCCATATCGCCAAGGTGGTCTTCATCGCCCAAAATATCAGTCAAAATAGCCACACGGCCGTCATTTTCTTTAATCAAGCCCATAGCAATACCGGCAACAGGCTTTTTCATTGGAACGCCAGCGTCCATCAAAGACAAGCAAGTACCGCAAACGGTCGCCATTGAAGAAGAACCATTAGACTCCATAATATCGGAAACGACACGGATTGTGTATGGGAACACATCTTTATCTTTAGGCAACATCGGGTGAATAGCGCGCCATGCCAATTTACCGTGACCGATTTCACGACGGCCCGGAGTACCCAAACGGCCACATTCGCCCACAGAGAATGGAGGGAAGTTGTAGAACAGCATAAAGTCTTGGTCATATTCGGTTAACAAACCGTCCACCAACTGCGCATCATCAGGTGTACCCAAAGTGGTGGCAACCAAAGCTTGAGTTTCGCCGCGAGTAAACAAAGCTGAACCATGCGCTTCTGGCAACAAACTAACTTCGCACTGAATTGGGCGAACAGTTTTGGTGTCACGGCCGTCAATACGGTGGCCTGTTGACAGAACTTTTTCACGCATTGTGTGGTGCATAACATTTTCAATAGCATCAGCAACAAAAGCATTTTCAATTTCATTTTCTGGATCAATAGAAGCTTTTACTTCTTCAGCCAATTGCCCCAACACAGTGCCGCGCTCTTGCTTATCGGTAATAGAAAAAGCAGCGTTATAGCGGTCGCCGTAATCTTTCATAATACGTTGGCTCAAAGCTTCATATTCCGGAGGAAATGCCGGAACATCCCATTTTTCTTTGCCAGCTTCAGCGGCCAATTCTTTAATCATGGCAATAACCGGTTGGAAACTGTCAAAACCAAACATAACAGCGCCAAGCATTGTTTCTTCTGAAAGTTCGTTTGCTTCAGACTCAACCATCAAAACGCCTTCTTCTGTACCGGCAACAGTCAATTCCAATTCAGAAGTTTTCTGTTCTTCAATACTTGGGTTCAAAATGTACATACCATCTTTATAGCCAACTTTTGCAGCACCGATTGGTCCCATAAACGGAATGCCAGAAATTGCCAAAGCTGCAGATGCGGCAACCATTGCCACTACATCAGAATCGTTCTTTTGGTCATGAGAAACAACTGTACAAATAATTTGCACCTCATTTTTGAAAGCATCTGGGAAAAGCGGACGAATCGGGCGGTCAATCAAACGAGAAATCAAAATTTCGCGTTCTGAAGGTTTACCCTCGCGCTTATTAAAGCCTCCCGGAATTTTACCGGTAGCATAATATTTTTCTTGATAGTTGACTGTTAAAGGAAAGAAATCCTGATCAGCTTTAACCTCTTTTGCAGCAACAACCGTTGCCACAACTTTTGTATCTCCATAACTTGCGACTACCGCACCGGTTGCCTGTCTGGCAATTTTACCGGTTTCCAAAACTAATTTACGTCCGCCCCATTCCATCTCTTTGCGGCATACTTTAAAATCGATCATATATTCTATTCCTTTCTCTTCATCTCTATATCATCTTTATAAAACCTCACCTGTCCAGAAACAGGATTTTTTAGGGGTTGCGAACATAGCCGCAACCCCTTTTTGCCGGATATTACTTACGCAAATCCAACTTTTTAATGATATTCTGGTATCTTTCTTCGCTTGTTTTCTTCAAGTGGTCAAGCAAGTGACGACGGCGGCTAACCATTTTCATCAAGCCCAAACGAGAATGCAAGTCTTTTGTGTGAACATTGAAGTGTTCTATCAAAGCATTAATACGATAAGTCCAAATAGCAATTTGAACTTCCGGAGAACCGGTATCGTCAGCAGACGTACCATATTTAGCTATGATTTCTTTTTTTACTTCACTTGTAATCGACATCTTTATTTTTCCTTTTTATTAATTCAAGTTAAACACGCGAATCGGTGAAATTTTACGTTCATCAATCCGCACCAACGCAATCAAACAACTATGAAAATAAGCAGCCACGCACTCTGACGGTTCAGCGTCATAATTTTTAGGCGAAATGCTTTGTCCCATACTTAATTTTTTTGCATCTTCTTCCGAAACAGCAATCTCCGCGATGTCGCGCAGAGATGTTTCTATCGGCAGAAGCAGCTTACGCCGTTCTTCTACATACTCCATTTTTTCTAAATTTTCCAGTAAAATCGTATGTTTAGTATTAAAAATTCCGCATTTTGTACGTCTTAGCATAATCAAATGCCCCAATGTTCCCAAAAATTGCGCCAGATCTTTGCCCAATGTCCGAACATAAGTACCTTTAGAGCACTCCACTCTAAATTTTGCCGAATCGGCATATTCTTCTAACAGCTCCAAGTTATATATTTCTATTTCACGAGCCGGAATATTTACTTCTTGCCCTTTACGAGCCAATTTATAGGCTGGCTGCCCTTTGATTTTTATAGCAGAATAAACCGGTGGAATCTGGGTTATTTTTCCGATAAAATGAGGAATAGCCGCCAAAATTTCTGTGTGTGTCGGAATTTTTTCACAACGGGCTACGACTTCGCTATCTGTATCATCAGTCACAGTTTGTTCGCCCCATTTGACTATGAACTCATATTCCTTTTTACCATCGGTTACAAACGGCACCAACTTTGTCGCCTCGCCAAAGGCAATTGGCAAAACTCCACTGGCAAACGGATCCAAAGTACCGGTATGACCGTTTTTGTTGGCATGCATTAGCCACCGCGTTTTACCAACCACTTCGGTTGACCCCATGCCGCATGGCTTATCAACTATCAGCCAGCCGTTTACATTATCTGCTTTTGTATGTTTCATTTTGTCATTTCCAAAAATTCATCTTCAGTTAAAATTTTCACACCAAGTTCCTGCGCTTTTTTGGCTTTTGAACCGGCATCTTCACCCATAACCACATAATCGGTATGGCTTGATACAGAACCGGCTACTTTAGCGCCGCATTTTTGCGCCATAGCCTTGGCTTCTGCTCTGGCCAAACCAGCCAAAGTTCCCGTAAACACCACGGTTTTACCGTTCAGCGGCGAATCCGAAACAGTTTCTGCCACATATTCTTCCACCGTCACAAATTTCAACAATTCAGCAATTGTTTTTTGGTTGTGCGCCTCGCAGAAAAATTCGACAATATCTGTTCCCATAGAAGCGCCAATACCATCTATCGTCACCAATTTTTCGGTTTCGCGGTTTTCCATATCGTGCTGCAACGCCGCAAATGTTCCGTAGTTTTTAGCCAGCAGCAAAGCCGTGGCAGCGCCAACTTGCGGAATACCCAACGCATAAATAAAACGCGGCAGCGAAATTGTACGACGGTTATTTATAGCGGCAAAAAGATTTTTGACTGATAATCGCCCCCAACCAGAACGTTTTTCCAAACGCAAAGCCTGATTGTTTTGATTGAACAAATCGTCTTCCGGCGCCTGATTTCTTTCTTCAAGCGTAAAAATATCGGCCGGACTATGCAGAAAGCCTTCATCAAAAAATTCTTCAATAACCTTATCGCCCAGTCCAACAATATCAAAAGCTTCTTTAGACACAAAATGTTTCAAGCGCTCTTTGGCCTGTGCCGGACAAGTTAAACCTCCGGTACAGCGGCGAATTGCCTCATTTTCTTCACGAATGGCATGCGCGCCGCATTCAGGACAAACAGTTGGAAACTCATATGGTTGAGAATCCGCCGGACGCTTATCTAAAATCACTTCCACAACCTGCGGAATCACATCTCCGGCACGCTGTATCACCACCATATCGCCAATGCGAAAATCTTTACGTTTTATCTCATCTTCATTATGCAAAGTAGCGTGCGAAACCAACACTCCGCCCACATTTACCGGCTCCAAATCGGCAACCGGCGTCAAAGCTCCTGTACGCCCAACCTGCACTCGGATATTATTTATACGCGTAATTGCTTGCTCTGCCGGAAATTTATGGGCTATTGCCCAACGCGGCGTACGAGTTAAAAAGCCCAATCGGTTTTGCAATTCGATGGAATTAACTTTATAAACCAAACCATCAATATCATACGGCAAATCGGCTCGTTTTTCCATAACGGCAGCAAAATTTTCCTCTATCTCCTCAATAGAATTGCAAACTTTGTTATTAGGATTTATCGGAAAACCCCATTCCTGCAGTTTTTTAAAAAATTCTTCTTGTGTTTGCCATTGGCGTTCCGAAACCTCTCCCCATGTATAAGCCCAAATACTCAGCTTGCGAGCGGCAGTAATTTTAGGGTCAAGCTGACGCAAAGAACCAGCCGCGGCATTACGAGGATTAGCAAATATTTTCTTTTTTTCCGCCGCATTTTTTTCATTCAGCGCCAAAAAATCCTTTTTTGCCATATAGACTTCGCCGCGCACTTCCAACACCTCCGGAACACCCGCCGGCAGCTGCAACGGAAGTTGGCGAATCGTCTTCAAATTTTCGGTAATATCTTCGCCGACAACCCCGTCGCCGCGAGTTGCGCCCGAAACGAATCGTCCGTTTTCATAGCGAGCGGCAAAAGATAACCCATCTATTTTCAATTCCGCCATAAACGGGATATTCTCTGCCGTATTCAAAAAACGCTTTACGCCCTGCACAAAATCTTCCACTTCTTCAATCGAAAAAACATCAGCCAGCGACAGCATCGGAAAACGATGTTCTATTTTATTAAACTTGCTTTGCACCGCGGCGCCGACACGCTTAGACGGACTATCGGCACGCACCAAATCAGGAAAGATTTTTTCTATTGCCGTATTGCGGTGTTTTAACCTATCATATTCAGCATCAGTCAAATACGGTTCGTCATTTTGATAATAAGCATTATCCGAGCGGGAGATTTCCGCCGCCAGATAGGCTAATTCCACCGCCGCTTCTTCACGGCTTAATTCTGCAGGTTCTTTCATTTTTTCTCCTTTGTTTTTAATATAAAGCCAAAGGTTATAATGTCAATTTTTTCGGAATATTTATTACAGCTATAAAAAAAGCGGCATTGCTGCCGCCTAAGCTTAAACATTAAACAAGAAGTTCATTAAATCGCCGTCCTGAACAACATAATCCTTGCCTTCAGAACGCATCTTTCCAGCATCTTTACAGCCTTGCTCGCCGCCAAATTGCACATAATCATCATAAGAAATTGTTTCGGCGCGAATAAAACCACGTTCAAAATCAGTATGAATAATTCC
>USCF01000076.1 GCA_900553115.1 uncultured Alphaproteobacteria bacterium | reverse complement strand
ATGAAAGTTTTTAGAATAAATTGGGTTGTTTGCACCTTGGCAAGCCTTTTAATTTGTATGTATTCATCAGTTTGTGTGGCGCTCACTCCATTACCAACTAGGGACTGGAGCCGTTTGCGAGATTCGGCTAAACAAGGCGCTGAGATAGCAAGACAAGCACAAATAGAAATCAAGAGTAATCTTAACATAATCAAACAAATTCAAAACGGCGGTTATGCTGCCGCTGCTGGAGAGCTGTTTGGTAAAGTAGAAAACGGCGACTATGATAGATATGGCAAAATGTTTGCTGATTCTAAACAGGTTTTGAAAGACGGCGCTGATGCTACAAAAAAGAAAAAAGAAGAAGACGCTAAAGTACAAGAAAAAAATCAAGAAACAGCGGCAAAAGCAGCCGAAGAAATAGCTAAAGATAATAAAGAAGCGCAAAAACAAGCTGATGCAGTTCAAAAAGTGAATAATGAAAAAGCTAAAAAAAGCAAATGGAGTCAGGCTTACAATTGGGTGAAAAAATATGGACGTAGCACGGCTGACACGGCGTTTGGCACGGCTGACGCAATTAAACAGGGCGGTTCAATTAAAACAATAGGCAAAAACATCTTTGATGTTGCAAACAAATCAGGTAAGGAAGTTTATGAAGGCATGAAAGAAGAACATGACCAGAAAAAAGCCGAGGAACAAAAACAGGCTGAAGAATTGGCAAAGAATCTGAAAGAAGTGGGTGAAAAAACTGCTAAAGATTTGAATAAACAGCTTGAAGAACAGCATCAAAAAGAAGAAAAAGCCAAAAGTGACGCTTTGCTGCAACAATTACAACAGCAAAATAAAAAGTAGTGAAGGAGCAAAAAGATGATAACATTTAATAAATTTCTAAAAGTTGCAGCCGTTGCTTCTTTGCTTATCGGAATGGCTGGGTATGCTAGAGCCGCTGATGATTCTGCCAAAAGCGGAACTTCTACCAAAACCGAAACCACCAAAACCAATTTGGGGATAATTACGACTACAACAATAGAGTCTAATACTGAACCTAAGCCGACTACGTCAACATCTTCGGCAACTAATTCTTCATCAACAAATACTGCCGCCGGCGGAACTGACAGCGCGGATAAAGCAAAAAATACTGCAAAGGATAAAACCAAAAAAGAAAAAATAGATGTTAACTATAGCGGTTTGGTCAATGGACGTCAGGTTATTCCTAACACCATGGCGATTTTTTGCAAAACTAACGCAATTGATATGGTTAAAGATACAGGAAAGTTGTATGATTGCATCAATAAGATGGTGAAAAAAATAAAAAATAAAGATTCATTAGTTCGTCAAGATGGCTTAAATGACTGGAACGAAATTCGGGCGGAAGAACTAAGAGCCATGATGGCGCAGGCTGTTGCCAAAGGTGCGACCATTGCCAATTATGAAGAAATTCAAAACTCTACCGGAAAAGCTGTTAGCCAAACCAAAACCGAGCATGAAGACAATGTCGCCATTGCCAATACCATAAGTATTTCAACCGATGTGATGAATACCATGCGCGATCTTTATGCTGAAAGACTAAAATATGAAGCGATATCCGGTATCAAGGATATTGAATTGTCGGCTTTGGGGGCTGGAAATGATACAGATGGAACTGCAGAAGAGGGCGCAGCCGGAACCACAGTTGCTGGCAAAGCGGCAAGCGGAGGCGATGTAATGTCTTCTTCAGAAATCAAAGTTTCATCAACCGCTACTAATGAGGAAACAGCAGAAAGTAAAAGTGCAGAAAGCTTATGTGTAGATGAAAGTTTAAAAAAGATTAGCGGTGTAACTCTGAAAGTGACCTCGTCTGGAAATGTTGCCTGCTCTGATGGCGGTAAAGAAGTAGCTTGTCAAGATGGTATTTATCCAAATGGCGACGGAACGTCATTTGCTTGCAAAGGTGGTACATGCGCATCTTGTATAGAAGAAGTTGTTGCAACACCAGATAATACACAAGGTAAGAGCGAACCTAATTTGGATTTGGATTCAGATGAAGATCCTGATGCGAGTATTCCTTGTGAAGCAGGACTAAAAGAAGTCAGCGGATATAAAATGTTATCTGTGTCTACAGACAAAGCTATATGCTCTAATGGTTCAAAGCAAGTTGCTTGTCCGGATGGCAAATACAAAAATGGAGATGGAACTTACGCCTGCAAAGGTGGAAAATGTACAGGGTGTGTTGATAATGTAGAAGTTATTGGCTCAAAAGTAAAAGAGTGTCCTAAAGACGCTAAGGAGGTTACTGGTCAATCAGCATCGTTTAAGCTTTCAGATGATGAAAGTACGTGGCAAGTTGTCTGCAAAGATGGAACAAAATCTGTAAGTTGTCCAGATGGCTTGTATCCGAATGGTTCAAAGATGTACGTTTGCACCGGTGGAAATTGTAAAGCTTGTACAAAATAATGGAATAATTTGCTGGTATTTTTTAAGTCTAAGAAGAGGAGAAGGAAAATGAGAACAAAAATAACTGTAGTTTGCAGTGCTATTATAGCTCTGTTTCCTTATGCTTCTTTTGCCGACTTTGATCCAACCACTTTTGTTCAAGATCAATTGATTACCCATCAGGAGCAAATAAACACCATTATCAAAAAATATACCGGTAAAGAGCTTGATATGCAGCAATTGACCAATAGTCCTGATAAATTAAAGAATTTGAAAAAGGCTGGCATTAAACTGGCAATCGGTTCGGCAACAAAATATGCTCCGCAAATGATAATCCGCACTAAGGTTTTAAAAGGAATTTCCGGAAAAGTTAAGGGGAATTTTGCCACTCCGGAATTGGCCGCTGCCGTCAATAATGAGATGGCTCGTAATGACCAAGTTAATAATGACGTACAAAAAGCTAGAGAACGCCGTAAAAAGTTAAACAAATTACAAGTACAGAATGTGTCAATATTATATGCAAAGGCCTTAGTAACTCGCCGTTCCATTATTAATGAAACAGAACAACTTGATGAAGAAGAAAAGCAGCTGAAAGAACTTATTGAAGATTGCAGCGGTAGCTCAAGCGGCGGAAGTGACAGCGGAAGATGTGAAGGACTTATACCGATTTTAACTAAGTCTTATGCTCAAACTGTTGACCGAGCGAATGCTCGTTGGCGTTCTATTTTGGACTTTACTGCTAACTACTATGGTCAAAAAGCATCTGTTGAATATTTGGGTGTGTCTATTAGTAGAGTGGATAAAGACGAACAAGCGGCAGAAGATGCTGCTAAAAAAGAACAAGCTAATTCTTCAAATCTGGCTAGCGGTTTACAAAGTGGAAACGGTGCAAATCCATTGCTGGATCCGAATAAAGGCAAAGATCTGTTTAACAAAGGCAAGGATGTTTACGGCAAAGTTAAAAGCGGTAACTACGGCGGAGCTTTGGGCGAAGTCGGCGGAGTGGCCGGTGATTATGGCTTTGGTCAAGCCGGTGATTATATCAGCAAAGCCGGCAGCACCTATGATAAAGGTAAAAATACTGTGGAAGATGTTAAAAACGGCAACTACGGCGGAGCTTTGAGCGAAGTCGGCGGAGTGGCCGGTGATTATGGCTTGGGTAAGGCCGGCGATTATATCAGCAAAGCCGGCAGCACCTATGATAAAGGTAAAAATACCGTGGAAGATGTTAAAAACGGCAACTATGGTGGAGCTTTGAGCAATGTAAGCGGTGTCGCCGGAGATTATGGCTTAAAAGATGCTAGCAACTATATTGATAAGGCAGGTTCGGCCTATAATGCGGGTAAAAATGCTGTGAATAACGTACAAAGTGGTAATTATGGTGCGGCAGTCGGCAATGTGGCTTCTGGAGTTACTAGTGCTGGCGGAAGTTATATGGATGATAAAACGAAAAATATAATATCCGGTGTGGAAAAAGGTGCAAACGCTTCAGACAATATTATTTATAATGTTGGCAAAGGAAAATGGAGTGCAGTTGCTAAGGGAGCTGAGAGCGCTTATAAAGACGTGAAAAACACGGTAAAAACAGAAGATAAAGATAAGAAAAAAACAGAAACTGGTTCAAATGCCGCAACAAATACAAATAATGGTACAAAAGACGGTTCGGATTTTAAATATCCGCTGACGCATGAAAATCAGCCAAAGGCCGACAATAAAAACAGTGGTTCAAATAAGGATGCAACAAGCAATTCGCAAGTTACACCTCCGTTAGCGCCAAAAGACGATGGAAAAAATACCAGCAGTTCATCAAATTGGAATTTTTCACTTTGGGGAAATAACGCCGCAGGTTCATCTTCAAAAACTCCTACTTGGCCGAACGTTGGAAATAATTAGAGAAAGGAAACGCCATGAATAATACGTCAATAAAAATCCTTACTCTGGTTTTAGCAAGTTGTTTTCTGACTTGTCAAAATACTTATGCCATTTCTAAATTGGACTTTTTTACTCAAGTTGAAAACTTTGGTAAATCTGTTCAAAAAGAACAAGAAAAATGGGAAAAGCGATATGGTAAAGCATTGTACGACCTACACGACAAGGCTATAAAAGCTGGTGGTGCAGAAGGCGGTGCATTGTTTAATGTTTTGCAAAAACAAATGGAAGGCTCGATTGTTAATTTTACGGATAATGTGAAAAATCAAGCTGTTTCTGGTGGAAAAGTTGATCTAGGCAGTGCTTTTAGCGACATAACCAAAAATTTTGCCAATGCGCAATTAACAGCGGCTATGGCGCAATCAACGTTAGATGATTATAAAAAAGCTGTTGCTGCAGAGCGCAACGCAAAAGAAAAAGATATTGATGAAAAATTAATGATTTTGGAAGCAAAACTAAAAGTTATTAAAGATGATTCAGAAGAAAAAGAAAAGCTGGCAATAAGAATAGCTGATTTGAAAGCAGAAAAGGAAGATTTGAAAAATAGAGCAGCTCTGCGTGATGAAAAAGCCGAACAGCTGCAAAAAAAAGCCACAGCGGCAGCCAAAGCGGTGTCGGATTTGGAACAAACAATCAATGGGCAGAACACGCAGAAATATCTGGATAAAATTACAGATTCGCTGTTTTCGGGCAAGAAAGATGAAAAAGATATTGAGGCGCAAGAAGAACAGCAACAGCTTGATGATATGTATGGCTCAGATATAGCAGAATTTTTTATTGGCAAATATGAATATGTCGGTTCTCAAAACGTTGCTCGAGTTCGGGCAAAACGGCAGCAAGAATATTACAAAGCTTTGCAAAACTTAATGCGGGTTCTTGTTGTCGGCGCCGTAAAAGGAGAAGAGTTTGAAAAGAAATCTGAAGCCTATTTGGATAAAACAAGCAAAGTTGATGGTCAGCTTGGCGGTATGGCGGCAAAAATAGGTGCAGACGTGCAAAATGCTAAATTAGCTGCTCGTTACTTGGAATTATTGCTGGCAGAAATGAGATTTAACAGTATGGTCGAGATTAATAGTTGGAATGACAAATTCAAAAATACTAAAAAAGATGTCACTAAGTTTAATTTGGACGATTATATTTATAAAAAGAATAGTTTGAAAGATAAAATTAATAATAAATTACAAGACACTATCAGTGGTTGGCAGGGTTTTTAAAGTGAAGGAGCGGACAATGAAAAAA
>USCF01000075.1 GCA_900553115.1 uncultured Alphaproteobacteria bacterium | reverse complement strand
AAAAAATATAAAAATTATCCAAATATAAAATATAAGGTTTTACACAAAACTTTTTATACCAGAAACAAAATCCCCGCACATAGGCAACCATATATGCGGGGTATTTTTTGCGTATAACAATAGATTAAGCGGCTTGTTCTTTTGTGTTTGCTTTAGAATTATTAACCACAAAATTTGCCACCGCAGCTAAAATAAAGCCCAGCCAAAAAGTATGGTTTATCAAAGAAAACGCGCTTAGCAAACTAATCAAAACATAGCTGTAAACAGTAATGCGCAAAGTTTGATTATATGGAGCTTTGTAGCAAGCTGACATTATCCAATGCAAAATCAGAGAATATATTCCCATAATTATCAGGCCGTAAAGAACAAAACCCAAAAATGTCAGGCTGACTATAACCGGCATAACATAGCCTTCTACTCCACTTAAAAAGGCGTTTACAACTTCTTGGTCAACAACCATATTCGGAACATCACGCAAGCTATTGATACGCACTTCATTTTTGGCGTTGTTAACGGTATAAACGGCGGCACGGCTGATATAAATACCGCTTTCGGTCAGCAGCGATGGTTCAAACTCTTCAGTTCTGGTGTCTAATACAGCCTTAAATTTTTCTGCGCCTTCACCATAAACTTTTTCAATTTTGGTATTCTGCGGCTTAGAAATCATACCGTTTTCAATGGTAATCGGCAAAAAATCTGCCGCGTTATTTTTGATAATCGGCATATACATATTCGTGATATTGCTTGCCATTGAGCCTACATATAATGAATACCCAAGGCAAAACAACAAAAACACAGCTGCCCCAATCCACTTTTTAGTCAATAAAAAATCTAGTTTTTTCATGTTTTTTTCCTTTCTGTTAATATAGAACATCAAACAAATCCGGCTGTCTGTTATCTGACTGAGCCAAAATATCCATAGCCATTTTCACAACATTATAATTTATGGCACACTGATAAGCCAAAGAAATATTATCGCACTCTTCCACCAACTTACCTATATATTCAAAAGAACGCGGTGCGTTGCTGACAATAAAATTCAACACATCGGGACTAATCAAAATCTGTCGGTCGTTAAACAGTTTGACAATCAATGTTTGCAACATTATATCATCAGGCTCTTTTATTTCAACGCATGGCAACATATTCAAACGCGACTGCAAATCTTTTAGCGCAAACGCCATTCGGCTTGGTGCTTGCTCTGCCGTCCACAGCATATAACGCCCTTCTGTGTTATAAAGATTAAACAAATGAAACAAAGCTTCCATATTGGCTTTCGGCGTCAAATTTTCAACGACAATGCTTTGATTTTCATTTGCTATTTTATTAACATTGCGCAAATTGATGCGTGAAGCGTTTATAAGTGAAACTTTTATCGGCTTATCGGCAAAAATTTTCACTTTATCGGCAAACAAATTAGCCAGATGAGATTTTCCGCAGCCTTTCGGACCATAAATAATCAGCCCTTGTGTCAGCCAATTCGGCCAAGAATCGACCATGTTAAACGCCTCTTTATTGCAAGGAGCAACCATAAAATCCTCACGTCCCATATATGTACGCGGCGCAAAATCAAACGGTATCTGTTTTAATTCTTCATCTTCGTCTGTCATCATTTTTCCGTCAACACTTCTTGTACCTTACGGTGTAAATCTTCCAAACTATACGGTTTGCCCATAAAATAAAAATCTGATGAGCCCGCCAACTCCTTGCGTGCTATTTCTTCGGAATAGCCGGAAGCCAAAATTATTTTCATTTCCGGATATTTGGTATGAACAATCTTTGCTAGTTCCGCACCGCTCAGCCCCGGCATCATCATATCGGTAATCATCATATCAAATTTTTCGCCTTTTTCAATATGCTCCAAAGCATTTTCTGCAGATATACACTCAACCACATCAAATCCTTTGCGGCGCAAACCTCTGACACCAACTGTGCGGACAGCTTTTTCATCTTCAACAAACAAAACTTTTATTTCGCCGGATTTTATTGACAAACTACGCAAGCTGTCAAAGGCCGAAACATTCATACCCAAAATAGGTTTTTGGTTAGTTCCGCCAATCGGCAGCACTGTTTCCAACGCCGCGTTTCCAGCCTTGTCGCGGATTATTTCCTTTTGCGGTTCTTGCTGAACCTGCTCGGCTTTATCACTTTCATAGGCCGGAAGATAAATTTCAAAAGTCGTACCCTTGCCAAGCTCGCTGTGAACTTTGATGAATCCTTCCATTTGACGGACAATACTATAAACCATTGCCAATCCCAAGCCCGTGCCTGAACCAACAATATTCTTTTTGGTTGAGAAAAACGGCTCAAAAATGCGATTTATATTTTCCGGCGGTATTCCGCAACCGGTGTCAGTCACGCTGATAACAACAAAATCACCAGGGTTTATAATATCGGCGCCAAAGTGATACGGCTCGTTTATACGCTCTCCTCTTGTTACAATGCTGAGAGTACCTTTGCCATTCATCGCGTCTTTAGCATTAATCGCCAAATTGAGCATAACTTGCGAAAATTGCACTGGATCAACCCTTATATAACCCAAATCTGAGGCAAAACTAATTTGAAAACGAACCTGTTCGCCTATCAATCGAGAAAGTAAATGGTCTATTTCCGTAAAAGCTTCAGTCACATCTAGTAGTTTTGGATTTAGCGGCTGCTTGCGGGAAATAGTCAATAACTGGCGAGCTACATAAGCTGCTCGGGTAGCGTTTTGCTTGAGCTGAGTCAAATCCGAAAATGACGGGTCGCCGACACCGTGCCTTTGAATCAATAAGTCACAATAACCGATAACCGCCGTTAAAAGGTTATTAAAATCATGAGCAACACCACCGGCAAGCTGACCGAATGCCTGCATTTTTTGCGCCTGAGCCACTTGCATTTCCAAATTACGCTTGTTGGTGGTATCAGTCAAATACATAATCACACCATCAATTTCGCCATTTTTGTTGGAATAATGCCGCGTCATCGGGCTTAGATGAATTTGGATATTCTTCTCTTCTTTTGTAAACACCAAAGTCGCTTCAAAATCATAGGAATTTTCTTTACCTTGCGCATATTCAGCAATAGCAGCTTTTATTTTTGCCTTAGCTTCATCTTTAAAATAATCGCATATTTTTTTATGCTTTATCTCGGAAGCTGACTTTTCAAAAATATCTTCAACTTGCTGGTTTAGCTCAATAATTTTTTGTTGCTTATCCGCAAATATAATACCGACCGGAGCCGTTGAAAACAGCCATTCAAATTTATCTGACAATTCATTGAGATTATTTTTCAAATCATTGTCATTCGGCAAATTCCAAATAACCACGCCGCGGGTTTTCAGCTCTGAATTTTCACGTACATTTTGCTGGCGCACGAAAGCCTCGGCATTACCCGCCGCAGTTTTGAAAATTATATTGCCGTTAAAAATACCGGTATTGTTATGCAACTGTTCCGGCTTATAGGCCACAAAACTATCAACCGATTTGCCGACTGCGTCATTTTTATCAATCTGCAAATAACCGGCAAATGTGTCGTTGATATATTCAATTTTTCCCTCGCCGTCGCAATTATACAGACCAACCGGTAAAAAATCGAGGAAGTTATGCAACGAGGACATTTCATCTTGATAAACCTGTTCCATATTTTTATAGGCGGTTATATTTTCTACCGTCCAAAAAATATAGGTTTCTTTGCGAATTTTTTTGAGTGAAAATTCGTCTTCAAAAATATCAGCCTTATTAAGATAAATCGGTTTAACGCTGACTTTCAGCCATTCTTCGGCCACAAACACACTGTTTTTGCTGGGGCAAATAGAAAGGCGCACCGTAGCTTCTTGCAACTTATTGACCGCTGATGATAATTTTTGCAAATCCAACTTATTTGCTGCGGAATCGATAATATTATGTTCCAAAAAATCTAAAACCGAATCATTCTTAAAATAATCAAGCGCCGCCTTATTAGCCAAAATCGGCACGCCCATAGCATTGTCTATACGATTATATTTGTTTTTATCGTTTAAAATTTCCGCCGCCAAAGCACCAAAACCAATAGCGTTTTCGCTAACCTTCAAAATACGAATAGTGATGAGAATACACAAAATATTCCACACCACAATAGAAATAATGATATAAAACGTATACTGAGGATATAAAAACAAGGCAAACAAGCTCAAAGACATAAGCATAATGGCATAAGCCAGAAAGACCAAATTTCTTTCTAACTGCCTATCCGGACGCCGTCTGTTTATGTCTTTAAGCATTTATTTATCCTGCAAGCAAAACCTAGGTCAAAACGTCAGCTTTTACCTTGCCTGTGCGTTCGGTAATTTCACCGATTTGACGTGAAACATCAGCCAGATTTTCCAGCATATTTTCAACATTTTCATTCAAATCTTTGGTTTCATAACGTTCTAAATAAACACGCAGTGTTGCCCCGTTTGTACCGGTTCCGGACAAGCGGTAAACAATACGCGATTTATCGGTAAAGTAAACTATCAAACCGTTTTTAGTCGAACTGCCGTCAACCGGATCATTATAAATAAACGGCTTAGCTTCTGATACAGTGTAATCGCCCAAAGTTTTGCCAGCCAAATTAGGCAAACGGCTTTCCAAATCAGCCATAAGTTTGTTGGCAATTTCCGTATCCAACCCTTCATAATCGTTGCGCATATAATAGCTGCGGCCATATTTTTTCCAATGTTCTTCGGTAATTTCTTGCACCGATTTTCCGGTTGCGGCAATAATATTAAGCCAAAACAGAACTGCCCAAATACCATCTTTTTCGCGAATATGGCTTGAACCGGTGCCAAAGCTCTCTTCTCCGCAAAATGTAATGCGATTGCTATCCATCAAATTACAAAAATATTTCCAACCGGTTGGTACTTCATAATAACCAATTTGCAATGCTTCGGCTACACGGCCAACAGCAGTTGAAGTTGCTGCCGATTTAGCCACGCCGTAAATCCCGTTTTTGTAAGCCGGAATAAGTTTATAATTATCTGTCAAAATAGCTAAACTATCACTCGGAGTAACAAAAAACTTTTTACCTAAAATCATATTACGGTCGCCGTCGCCGTCATTAGCGGCGCCAAAATCAGGAGCTTTATCCGAATACATTAAATCGACCAGCGTTTTAGCATATATCAAATTTGGATCTGGGTGTAAACCGCCAAAGTCTTCCAAAGGAACATAGTTCAAAACCGAGCCTTGTTTTGCGCCTAAAATTTCTTCAAAAATCTTGCGGGCATAAGGACCGGTTACGGCGTTCATAGCGTCAAACACCATCGTAAAACCATTGGCAAACAATTTTTTGATAGCGGCAAAGTCAAAGATTTTTTCCATCATCTCAACATAATCTTTTACCGGATCAATAACTTCAATTTCCATATTGCCGAGTTTTTGAGTACCTAATTTGCTCAAATCAACATCTGGTTCATCCAGAGTTTTATATTCGCTGATTGTTTTGGAAATTTCATAAATTTTATCGCTGATAGAAGTTGGGCATTGACCGCCGGAAGCTATAGCATATTTTATACCAAAATCGCCATTGATTCCCCCAGGATTATGAGAAGCTGAAAGTACAAAACCGCCGTCAGCTTTGTTCATCAATAACACGTGCGATGATGCCGGAGTAGAAATAAATCCATTTTGACCGACAATCATTTTTTTCATACCATTTGCAGCTGCCATTTTCATAATTTTTTGAATGGCGATTTTATTATAATAACGTCCGTCGCCGCCCAAAATAAAAGTCAGCCCCTTAACGCCGCCAATAGC
>USCF01000074.1 GCA_900553115.1 uncultured Alphaproteobacteria bacterium | reverse complement strand
GCTTTTAAACGCGCCTTTGACAAAAGAAATTACCGAGGCAGACTTATTTGCCTATCACTGCAATAGAGAACACATAAGAAACAACAATTGGTTATTAAAAAGCAAGGCCAATCATCAACTTATGGTTAATATGCAAAATTTGCTGTTTGCCTATTGGAAAAAAGAAAATAGGCTTATAAACTATTTTTTTTATCATATTTTCTTTGACTTGATGATTGAAAATAATCAACAGTGCTTTGATTTATGGCAAAAAACGCCGGTGCTTTTTGATGATTGCTATAAATTGGAAGCAAATTTTTTCACTCCGTATTCACGCGAGCTTTGGCAACAAATAAATGCTGAAACCACCATTCACAAACTGAGTTACAAATATAAAAAGCAACCGCAACCAAACTCGTTTTTACAAATATTTTTAGAAAATAAACTCGGAGTCTGAAAAATGAAAATTGTCAACATTATGATTGCGCGCGGCTTAGGCGGAATTGAACAAGCGTTTTTAGACTATAATAACGCTCTGCTTTCACAAGGTTTTGATGTGCTTGCCATTACCGATAAACGCGCGCAGATTAACGAAAAAATCACAACGCATCAAAATTTGAAACAATGCAAAATCCGCTTTTCGCACCTCAACTTGTTTTTGATTTGGACATTTTACCGCTGTTTTAAAAAATATCAGCCGGATTTGATCATTGTGCATAGCAAAAAAGCGCTGGAGCTGGTGATTGCCGCCGCCAAAATGCTGGGTATAAAAGTTGTTGGCGTGGCGCACAATCCAAAGTTTAAGCATCTGGAAAAATGCGCCGCCATATTTTCCATCACCCAACATCAAAAGCGGATTTTCGCCGGCTATGGTTTTCCGGCTGACAAGATTTTTGTAATTCCGAATTTGGTGTCCGAACCTCAGCCGTTTCGCCCGCTGCCGCCATATCATCAACCGCCTGTTATCGGCACAATCGGACGTTTTGACCCGATGAAAGGTTTCTGCGACTATATTTTGGCGTTGGCGGAATTAAAAAAGCGCGGTGTTCCTTTTCAAGCGGTTTTGGGAGGCGGCGCTTCGGCAACGTATGCTCATGAAGACGCTAAAATCCGCAAATTGATTACCGACAACCGGCTTGAAAATGATGTCAAACTTTTGGGCTGGATAAAAGATAAAGACGAGTTTTATAAATCGCTGGATATTTTTGTGCTGCCGTCCAATTTTGAACCGTTCGGAATTGTGCTTTTAGAGGCGATGAACTATTCTCTGCCGATTGTTACTTCGCTTGCCGAAGGACCGGCGGAAATTTTTGCCGACCACAAAGACGCCGCCTACACTTTTAGGATAAAAGCGGTAAATGAGTTGGCCGACAAGCTGCAATACGCGCTTGAACACTATGAACAAACCAAAAAAGTGGCGGAAAACGGCTATAATCTGCTGCAAAACAACTATACTTTGCCGCAAGTGGCAAAAAAGCTGGCTGCCGCGGTTACCTCCGTGCTGAAAGGATAAGATATGACCGAGCCTTTAATTTCTATTGTCATTCCCGTTTATAATGCGGAAAAATATCTGCGCGCTTGCTTGGACAGCGTGTTGGCGCAAACTTATAAAAATTGGGAAGCCATTTGCGTCAACGACGGATCAAGCGACAATTCAGCGCAAATTCTTGAAGAATACGCCGCCAAAGACGCCCGTTTTCATATCATAAACCAACCAAACGGCGGAGGAAGTTCCAGCCGAAACCGCGCGTTGCAAGCCATAAACGGACAATACGTTGCGTTTTTAGACAATGACGATTTATATCATCCCCAATATTTGGAAATTTTATATGCTAATTTGCAAAAAAGCCAATCTGACATAAGCTGTTGCAGTTATCTAAAATTTTATGGTGATGACGATTATGTTTTTAAAGAAAAACACCATGCAAATTTTGACGCGGTTTACACCTTACCATTTAGAGCAAAATTTTTGCGTAAAAAGAAAATAGAAAGCCTTATGTGGTGCAAATTATACAAAGCTGAACTGCTTAAAAACATTAACTTTTCACTTAAACTTCCGGCTATTAACGACATGCTTTTCAACATTGCCGTATTGCTCGCAAGCAAAAAAGCCGTTTGTTGCAAATATCAACTTGTCGCCTATCGTCAAAGCGACAACAATCAAACTTTAAAGCCTCTTTCCGACAAGCGTATAGAAGAATACACCGCTTTGCCGGCGGAAATTATCAACCTTGTTAAAACGTATCCGCAAGAGCAAAAGATTTTGCGCAAAATCGCCAGCAGGTATGCTTTTGGCATGTTTATAAATGATTTTTGCCAAAAATATAATCCGCAAAAAGACACAGAGTTATACGAAAAATTACGGTCTGATTTGCAAAAACTGGTCAATCAAAAGATTGTCCGCTATTCTGATGTTTCCTTAAAGCGCAAAATTGCAATATACGCATTTTTACACAAACATTTCACCCTTTTGAAATTTACACTTTAAACGGGTTGAAACGATTGCTATAGCCAAGTTCTGAAAGCAGTTTTTCTGCACGTTCAAAGTGTTGTCCCAGCATAGAAACATCGTGCGCGTCGTCGCTGATAATAACCGGTACGCCGCGTTTGTTCAGCTCTTCTAACATCCAGGTCGTCGGGTGCTGCATATCTATGCGGTTATAGCCGCTGGTGTTCAGCTCAAACGGCTGCTTATGTTTTGCCAACGCCTCAATCACACGCCATTTATACTCATCCCATTCCGGCTCAACGCACAAATTAAAAATCGTGATATAGTCAACATGAGCGATAAAAGTAAAATATCCGCTTTCCACAGCCGCGACAATGTTGCGCCAATAGTTGCGCAGATATTCCTTAAATTCCGGCTGCTGCGGCAAATCCGGATGATATTTCATATGATAAATATTGCACAAAAAACTCTCGTCTGCCGAGCGGATAAAATGCGTTGAACCAATAAGATAATCAACGTCCAGATTTTTGAGCATTTTTTCAAAATTATCACGCCAATATGCCGACGGGAAAAAATCCACCTCAAAACCAACCCGCACTTTTATACGGTGTTTTTCCGCTGCTTGCCGTATCAGCTCAATATGTTTTTTGTAACACTCCTCACCGCTCTTTAAATCTTGCCGAAACATCGGCTTATAGCCGTTTTCAATACGCAAATTTTTATGACATATCAAATGATTGGAAACTCCGATTTCCGCAAAACCTTTTTCTTCGGCAGCGGCAATCATTTCTTCAGCGCTTTGATGTCCGTCAAAATCTTGTTCATGATTATGCGTATGATAAGTAAAATTCTGCATTATTTTTTAGCCTCTTTTAAAAATTTTTTCAGTTCCGGCAAAAGTTTTATAGCGTCACCGCGCCCCAACTCATAAACCGCCTGCAACACTTTTTTATCTGTTTCCATATGATGAATTTTAACATTTTTACTCGGACGGATAACAAACGCCGCGCCGTTTTTTTGCGCCTGTTCAATCTGCTCCAGCTCATTGTTATACATTATATGCCTATTTTTTATGGCGGCGGCAAACTTTGGATATTTGCGATACACCAGCGGCGCCAGCCACCCCAGCTTGTTTGGCTTTTTTTGGTATCCGGCGGCTCTGGTCTGCACCACCACGCAACGCTCATAGCCCATTTTTTGAAACGCGCGCAAAGGAATGCTGTCGCAAATTCCGCCGTCCAAATATTTTTTTCCGCCGATTTCTGAAATCCGCGAAACAAAAGGCATAGAAGCCGACGCCCGCAAATAGGCCAACCCGGTCTTGTCCATTTTTGCGCATTTGACATATTCAGCCTGCCCTGTTTGCAAATTACTGCACACAGCATAAAAATCCGTGTTATTTGCCTCAAAAGTTTTGTGGTCAAACGGAAAAAGTTTTTCCGGCAGAGTATGATAGCAAAACTCCTCATTAACCATATTTCCGGTTGTCAAAAATGAATACCAGCTCATATAGTTTTTATCTCCGGCATAAGCCAAAGTATAATCAATGCTACGCCGATGCTGTCTCGAAACAAACGAACAGCCGTGAATTGCTCCGGCCGAAACGCCGATAACGCCATCAAACGTTATGCCGTTTTCCATAAAAACATCTAAAACACCGGCGGTATATATGGCGCGTTGCGCTCCGCCCTCTAAAACCAAACCTGTTTTCATCAATCACCGCATGTCATAATTTCGGTTGTGCGTGCGGCTCTGATTTCTTGTTTTTGCCCGTCAACCACGCAGTAACCTTTTTCAAAATATCCGTTTTTATAGCTCAAACGCCCTTTTAGCTTGCCTTTTTCGGTGTAATATTCCACTTTGCCATGCAAATATCCGTCTTTATATTCGGCAAACGACTTGATAGTGCGGTTATCATAAAAAATTTTTTCCACACCGTTTTTCTTTCCGTTTTTATAATAAGTTTTGCTGGCTATTCTGCCCTCGGCGTTCCAAACTGTGGTCAACCCGCTAAGCCTGCCGCTTTGATAGGTCGAGAGCATTTTTTCTTCGCCGTTATAGCGCGAAACCTGCCCTGTAAACGGCCGTCCGCCCTCACGCTCGCAATAAGTTCCGTCGGCGTTGCAATTAACATCATCTGCCGTCAAAACTTTTTCTTTGGCCATAGCCGCACCGCTCAAAAACATCAAACAAAGAAAAGCACCTATAAAAACCTGTTTCATTTTACCGCTCCTATTTTTTTTGTTTAAATATAATCAAGCCAAACTTAATGTCAATTATTATCATCAAATTGACATGATAAAAAAGGGAGCGCTCAGCCCCCTTTATTCATTTTATTCCGCCGCCGCATATTGGCGTTCTGAAAGTCCGAGCTCGTCGGTCTTCATATTCAAACAATAAATACAGCAATCATCACCGGTGTCATAATATTCCGGCAAAACTGCTCCAAGTCTGAAACCGCATTTTTCATAAAAACGGCGGGTTGGCTCATATTGCGCTGTACTATCAGTTTTAACATACAAACGCTCGGCACCCAAGCTTTTTAAATGAGTAATCAAATAATCAACCAATTGACGGCCGATACCCAATCCGCGATATTCATTCAAAGTAGAAAGCCAATATAGCTCATAAGTTCCGGCTTTAGCGTCCGGTAATTCCTCAAAACAAGCATAAGCCACCGTTTTGCCATTATATTCAGCAAACAAAAAACGATGTTCGCAATCTTTGTTGCGCAGCAAATGGCGGGCGATATCAGCGTTTAGCTTAACATCTTTATCATCAAAAAAACCTGTTGAAGAAGCAATTTGAGCAATAACCTCTGGGTCATTTTCTCGTAAAGTATTTCTGAAACTGAGCATAGTTACACTCCTTTCAGAATGGCATTTCCCTCGGTATAAGATAAGAAAGTTGTTTCAAATAAAAAGATGAACCTGTGATGGTCTCCATCATTAGAACCGCATAAGGCAGCGGCCGACGCACGATTTAACATAAAAACTCCATCGTTGTTAATCCAATGTAACAACGCCCATAAAAGCCTTGTTACATTTATGATTATAAACATTTTGCTTTAGCTTTTCAAGCAAAAAGATAAAAATCCACCGCAAAACAAAAAAACGGAAGAAATATTATAAAAACATTTCTCCCGTTTACTCAATCAGCTGCTAAAATAATTAACCAATTCATCAGGCAAGCATTCGGCAAGCACAAAGTTGCAGAAGCGGCCTTTTTCATAAACATTACAACCCAAAAGGCGAAGTTTTTCACCAGCGGCCGAACGTGGATGCAAGCCCTCAAAATGGGTTAGTCCATGTTCGCCTTCCGGCAGCATAAACACGGGGCGGAATGATTTTAACTTC
>USCF01000073.1 GCA_900553115.1 uncultured Alphaproteobacteria bacterium | reverse complement strand
TGACAGGGTGTTTGTAGTTAATATCATCTGACTTTATGCGAAACTGAATTATGTCCTGTGAAAAAGTAGGATTGGTTTTGTAGTTAGCCGTCGCATCAACCGTGATGGAGTTTTGCAAATCGGCAACAACATAGTCTTTATAAAATTTAATATGCCAAAAATCTTCCAGTTCTCCCAAATCTGAACCTTCTAAGCGGTGGTTTTCCATTGAATACAAGCGAGAAGCCTCATTTGCCGGATCTAAAAACAGCATAATTTTGCCGCCTTTGCGCGAATAATCCTTTATGGCCTGCGCAAATTCCGGTTTGTATGGTTTAGGGTAGAAAAGCACCAAAACATCAAAATTATAGTTAAAATCTTCGGGACGGACAATATTAATAATTTCATAATTTTCCCGCCATAAATCGACAATTTTCCACGGCTGTCCCAAAAATGTTCCATCGGCGCTGTTAGTGCCAAACAACGGAAGTCCGGTCAAAACACCGATTGTTTTCTTTTTGTGGTGTAAATCGCGGATTTTGGAAATTAAATCTTGTTCAAGCTTGCCTTGTCGCTCTTGCGCAAAAAACGGAATAACCTGTTTATTTTGCAAAGTATCTTCCAAAGTCAAACCAAATAAAGCGTTTTGATTTAGGTCAATCAAAGGAATCGGCTGCAAACCGTTTGCCAAAGCAATATCTTCTTCTTCACTCAAAAATTTTGGGTGATAAACCTTGAAATCAAAATTGCCGTTAGAAACATCTTTGCACTTTTTCAGCAGCAAGCGCACATTGTCAAAAATTGTCCGCAACGAAGAATTGCGCTGTTCCAAAACCGGAGAAAAATATAGCTTGGCTAAAACCGGCTCCGGTAAATTCTGCAATATCTGCTTAGAACTTTCTGTTAAAGTAAATATTTTCTTTTCGGTAGCGTCATATTGAATGTTGCGGGTTAAGCCGTTTGCCAAAATGTTAATACCCAAAAAAGCAAACAGCAGCATGCTCCACGCAAAAATATAGTAGCCGCGGTTATTAGACTTCAACCAACCGGAAGTACCGGCGGTTTTAAAATTGACAATCAAAATGGTAGTAAAGTTAAAAAAGAAAATTATAGTCGCAAAAAAGATAATATCCCGCAACTCAACCAACCCCAAACTAAGCGTGTCAAAATGGCTTAAAAAGCTGAACGAGGCTATCACATCAATAATCGAATCCGGCAAAAACAAGCGGAAAAAGGACAATATGTATTCAATTCCGCTCCAAAAAAACAGCAAATTGGCAATCACCGCCAACACTAACGCTATGACCTGATTCTTGGTTAAAGCCGACATGGTTTCGGAAATAGCCAGCATACAGCCGGCAAGAACAAAACTAGCCAGATATCCCAACGCAATTACACTGTTATCCGGCTCGCCCAAAATATTAACCGTTATCCAAAACGGAAACGTTAAAAACAAGGCCAAACCACAAAACAGCCAAGCGGCAAAAAACTTGCCGCAAACCAAAGTGCGAACCGAAACCGGCATGGTCACTAACTGGACAATCGTTTTGTTACGAAATTCTTCCGCCCATAAACGCATAGAAATTCCGGGGATAAACAAAAGATACAACCACGGCTGAAAAATAAACATTGACTGTAAATCCGCTTGTCCACGGTTAAAAAAACCACCAAAATATAGTGCAAATGAAGAATTCAGCAGCAAAAAACTCAGCAAATACACGTAAGCCAGCGGAGAAACAAAATATCGAAACAACTCATTTTTACAAACAATCCAAAGTTTTTTCATTTTTACTTCTCCTTAATGCGCAGTTAATTTACGAAACGCGTCGGCTAAATTATCTGTTCCGGCTTTTTGCAGAATATCGGACAGAACACCATCAGCTTTGATTTTACCTTTATCCAGCAAAATAATACGGTTACAGATGGTTTCGGCCTCTTCAAGCAAATGGGTAGAGATAATAATTGTTTTATCCTTAGCCATGCTGACAATTAACTTGCGAATATAATCCTTTTGATTTGGATCCAAACCGTCTGTCGGTTCGTCTAAAAGCAACAACGGCGGGTTATTCAAAATACTTTGCGCAAAGCCCACTCGCCGCTGATAGCCTTTGGAAAGAGTTTCTATTTTTTGGTTAATGATTTCTTTGATATTGGCAATTTCTATAACTTCGTTGACGCGTTTTGTGTCAACACCTCGCAGCTCTGCCATATAGTGTAAAAACATTTTTACGCTGATATCCGGATAAAGCGGCGAACCTTCTGGCAAAAAGCCTATATTTTCTTTGGCAAACAGCGGATTTTCTATAATATTTTTGCCCATAACCTCAATATTGCCGGAAGTTGGAGCTAAATAGCCGGCAACCATATTCATTAAAGTTGATTTACCGGCGCCGTTTGGTCCTAAAAGAGCGATAATTTCACCGCATTTGGTACTAAACGATAAGTCATCTGAAGCCTTTATAATTCCATACATTTTGCAAAGATGAGATATTTTTAGAGTTGTTTTTTTATTTTTCAGCATAAACTTCTCCTCCGGTCATAGGTTCATAAGCACCTGTTGTTGCGGGATAGGTTATCGGCAAAGCATAGAGCCGGCGCGCCGTGTTAAACGCCGTAGAAACCGCGCCGACTTGATTTAGTTCCGAATTTAACTCTGTTATCAAATTCAAGGTTTGATTTTTGAACACATGTTTCAAAAAACGCATCAGCGATGGATTTTTTGTTCCCTCGCCTGCTACATATATTTCCATTGGCTGCTGCGGCAAAAAATCCTGCGCCGCCTGATATATTGCCTGCGCAATAAAAGCTGTGGCAGTAGCTGTTCCATCTTCTAAGGACAAACCTTCAAGATGTTCTTTTTTATCGCTAAAACAGAGGATATCCAAAGATTTTGGCGGCTGTTTACGCAAAAATTTATGATGCAGTAAGCTTTCCACAATCTGCGTGTGTATTTTGCCGGTAATAGCCAAACGGCCGTTATAATCGGTTTGCATATTAGCATGACGGAAAGTCCAATCTTCTATCATCGCCAGCCCCGGGGCACAATCAAACGCCAATAATTCTCCTGACACCCCTAAATAAACTAAACTGCTGACTGTTTCTAGGTCTATAAACAAAGCCGGTCGCTCTATATTTTGCCCGATAGCATTAAAAAATGCCGGCGTTAAAGGAGATGCCTGTCCGCCCGAAAGCAAATCCGCCTTATGGAAGTGCGTAACCACGCGCCGCCCCAGCTTGCGGCTCAATTCATGTCCTTGTTCAAGCTGATAAGAACATTTATCGGCAGGATCATTGCAAATTGTCAAACTGTCAACGCCTATTTCATCAAATTCCTCTGCCGAACAAAAATCATTTACAGCTTCAAGATAAAAATCTGTCATCTCTTGCTGCAGCTGTTGAATCTGTTTATTTTCTTGCAAAAAAGACAAATCGCAAATTCGCCTACCAATAACAGAACGAATCTCCATGGCTAATGGTTCTGGATAAGGAACAACCGCCGTTTTTATTATTTCATTAATATCTATGCCGTCGGTTTTAACCAAAGCTAATTCAACCGAGTTGAGCGAAGCTCCGCCAAAAACACCTAAAACAGTCATATTTTTTATCATCTGTATTCATCTCTTTTGTTGCAATGCTAAAATAATATGTTAATATGCGTTAAAATTTAGTATAAAGGACAAAAAACTATTAATAAGTTTAAATCAGAATTTTTAAATATTATGCACGAACGCGGTTTTTATAACCAATGCACCAATGAAGAGGGGTTTGACGCTTATCTTTATGAATGTGAAAGCAAAGGTAAACCTGCAGTCGGCTATTTAGGTTCTGATCCGACCGGAGACAGCCTGCACGTTGGACATATTGTACCATTGATGATGATGCGCTGGTTTCAAAAATGCGGACACAAGCCTTTGACTTTGGTCGGTGGCGCTACTGCTCGTATCGGCGATCCGTCCGGAAAGGATAAACTCCGCCCGTTTTTAGATGAAGCAACCTTGGCGCACAATATTGAAGGACTGAAAAAATCTTTCCGCAAATTTTTGAAATTCGGCGATGGTGAAAATGACGCTGTAATGGTTGATAACTGGGATTGGTTTAAGGATATAAATTATCTGGCTTTTTTACGCGATATCGGCACCTGCTATTCGGTTAACCGTATGTTGACAATGGATAGTGTGAAAAGCCGTTTGGAACGCGAACAACCAATGTCTTTTTTGGAATTTAACTATATGCTGCTGCAAGGTTACGATTTTTGCCAATTGCTGCAAAAATATAACTGCCGCGCGCAAATCGCCGGCGCCGACCAATGGGGCAACATAACCTCCGGCACAGAACTTGGACGCCGCCGCTATGATACCGAATTGTTTGGCTTTACCAGCCCGATTTTGACAGACTCATCAGGCAAAAAAATGGGCAAATCCGAAGGCAACGCGGTTTGGATTAACGATGAAAAGTTGCCGGCGTACGATTATTATCAATATTTCCGCAACATTGGCGACGCTGAAGTCGGCAAATGTTTGCGCGTGTTCACAGACCTGCCGATGGACGAAGTCCGCCGTTTGGAACAATTGAAAGACAAAGAAATTAACGAAGCCAAAAAAATTCTGGCATTTGAGGCTACCAAAATTTGCCGCGGCTTAGACGAAGCCCAAAAAGCGCAAGAAACTGCAGTTAAAGCTTTTGAGCAAGGCGTGGCCGGCGGAGAATTACCAACTCTTAACGCTGATTTGAACAGCGGAATCGGAGTTTTGGACGCCTTCTTGCAAATTGGCTTTGTGGCCAGCAAAGGCGAAGCCCGCCGTTTGATTAAACAATCCGGCTTAAAGATTAACGACAAACCAGTAACTGATGAAAATTATGTCATTACTTCTGCCGACATTGTTGACGGAGCTATCAAAATCTCTCAAGGCAAAAAGAAGTTTGGCTTAATTAAATAATTTGTTACAAATGAAACTCCACACCGTTCTGAAGAGAACGGTGTTTTGTTATAAATATTAGAAGTTCAAAATCAACGAACAATAGCGCAAATCTTTATCATCTATACATGATTTGCATATTTGATTTATTTCTGTAAGTTTCAAATCACGTAAACACTCGGTATTTTCATCACCGCAATATGCATTGCCATAATAATAACTTGAGGGAAATTTCCAACGAAAAAAACGAACCATGTATAAAACATCGCTTAGCGGCTGAGCAAAATCTCGAAGCATTGCTTCACAAAATTTGCCTGCGGCTTTGCCATTGCCTTTTCCTTGAATTATTTCCAGTTGGAAATGCCCCGAACGAGTGAATATTCCAACTTGATTTCCCCAAGTATCCCTTAAATCTTGGACACTAACTATAGACCATGTTTCCGGAACTAAATTCATAGCCTTAACCGTTTCAACCATGGGATACTGCGTTACCTCTTTATTTATATTGTTAAATTCATCTATATGTTCAACTAAACCAGCCACAAACATCGAATATTCGCCGACAGTCTTATTTATCCGCCACATTTCCATAGCTTTTGAATATCCCGCAATACCACCGACAGACAACACTCCAATAATAGCAAGTACCCCAAGCATTTCTATCATTGATCGACCTTGTTGATTTTTAATTTTCATATATCTGAACTCCTTAAACACCCAAAACAAAACCCGCTTTTAAGCGGGCGGATGTTCAGAAACCGTGTATACGCAAACGGCTCGGCTTATTCAGCTCATAGCCTTATTTAGCCGACATCCGTCCAGCGGAAATCGGCATATAAAAATTTAAGTCGTTTATGCATAACGACTGCGTATACAAAAAGGGTTTCTGACGCCTTAAAAATGCCACTGCATTTTCAAAATCATGGTATCGATAAAAAAATTTTTT
>USCF01000072.1 GCA_900553115.1 uncultured Alphaproteobacteria bacterium | reverse complement strand
GAGCCTTCGTCTATTTCATAAATCAAATCCACGCGGCTGTCGTCACGTTTAATAATTTTAGGTTCCACCGTAACTGTCGCCAATAAATTATATTCTTTTGAGTTTATCAAAGAAACAGCCTGCGTATCCTTATTTTTTGAAGCCAGTAAAGAAATAAGCAAGTTATCCTTGTCATTTTCTGTCACCGCAACACTTATATCGGCTGACGAAAATCCTGCATCTTCCAAAATGCGGTCGCTCATCATTTCTCCGGCAATAACAGATGTTTTGTTCAAATGCTCGGCTAATTTATGAGCCTTGTCAACATTGCTTTCAACAACACTGCAGCTAATCACATTATCATCATTTTCTAATTGCGACGACATATAATAAGAAATAGCATTAGCGCCAAAAATAACTGTTTTTTCATAAGGGTTATGGTCTACTCCAAACAAACGCATAACATCAATATTGCTCTCGGTTGGACAAGCTATGTAAATAACGTCATTTCTTTGTAGATAGACCTCATCTTCATTTACTAAAATTCGGTGATTTCCCCTCAAAATCATAACCACTGCCGCCGATAGTTCTGCTAGTTTGCTGTTAATGTGCTTTAGTGAAAATTTCATAAAAGGAATATCTGTATCCTTTTGTTTGAAGCTGAAAACATTCAAATTTCCATTCAAAAAAGGATAAACGGCCATACTACCAGGAAGCTTGTATAAGCCCAGTAAAAACTTAGCTATTTCAATATCCGGTGTAATAACCAAATCCACCGGCAGGCTTTTTTCGTTATATAATTTATTCCAGAGCGGATTCAAAAAATATTGCGAATCGACACGTGCAATTTTGCGAGGAACGCCAAATAGGGTGTAGGCAACCTGACAAGCCACCAAATTGACCTCATCATTTTCGGTCACGGCAATAAGCATATCCGCTTTTTTCATACCAACAGACTCTTGAATATCCGGATTGGATATAGAGCCTTTTACCGGCTGAATATCATATTCTTTGGCAATATCTTCCAACTTAGCTGCGTCTTTATCCACAACGACAATATCATTGTTACCCAAGCTTAAATAGCCGACTAAACTTTTACCGACACTTGAAGCTCCGCCAATTACAATTTTCATTTTTTTAACCCCGAAAAATATTCATTAATCAATTGCTCTGCCGTACTAAAATCTGTTAGCTTGGTATATTGTTCACGAAACTTTTTTGCCTCATATAAACTGCGCACATACCAGCCTATATGCTTGCGTGAAACCGCTATACCTGCTTTTTCTCCATAATATTCCATCAATAAACGCAAATGTTTCAACAATGTTTTTTGAATTTGATCGATGTCTGGTTCAGCAACCGTAACGCCTTTGCATAAATATTCATGCGTTTGCTGCAAAAGCCATGGATTACCCAACACCGCGCGACCAATCATAACTCCATCAACCCCGCTTTCTAACATACGCTGTTTAGCTTTTTGCGGCGAATCTATGTCACCGTTGCCAATAACCGGTATTTTAACGTTTTCTTTTACCGCTCTAATGATATTCCAATCAGCTTCCCCGCTATAGCCTTGCGCGCGAGTGCGCCCGTGTACGGTTATGTATGAAGCTCCGCTTTCTTCACACATTTTGGCAAACTCAACAGCGTTTATATGCTCGTTATCCCAGCCTTTGCGAAACTTTACACTCACGCTGAGAGGAGTGGCTTTTACCACCGCTTCAATAATTTTAGCCGCTCGCGGCATATCCTTCATCAGCGCCGAGCCGGACTCATTGTTAACGATTTTCTTAACCGGACACCCCATGTTTATATCCAGCGAGCGAGCGCCCAAATCTGCAACCAACTTAGCCGCTTCGGCAAACAAATCAGCCTCATTGCCAACTAACTGCACCACAACAGGATATTTTTCTGTACGCACATCGGCAATTTGCCAGCTTTTAGGATTTTTGCGCTGCAAAGCATTGATAGCCGCCATTTCGGCATACATATTGCCATTGCCGCAATCGGTTAAAATTTGCCGAAAAGGTCTATCCGTGACACCTGCCATCGGCGCTAAAAAAACAGGACTTTCAAATCCGCAAAAAGCCATCTATTAATTTACCTTTCCTAACGCGCGAGATAAAATATAGTAAACCTTACCAATATCCGAGCCAGAAATCAAGGCAAGCAAAGTGCTGGCGCGGTTATTACTGCGTGCGGCTTCAATCAAGCTATTAAAATCATCTAAATATTTATCAACAACTACTCTGAAATCCGGCTTCTTTTCATAGTCTTCACGAACAGCGATAACTTCTTTTTTGGTCATATTTTTTGACAGATAACGCACAAACACGCTATGATCGCCTTCATAATATTTTTTCCACAAAGCTTCATCATCGCCGGTTTTATTAAAAATACTGTTTATATCAATAGAAATTGTTTCCAGCTCGCTGATAATATCTGCCGAGTTTTTCATAAACGTATCAATGCTGGCAACTTTAAATTTTTGATTAAATTCATCATATTGCTTTTGAGTTTTATCATAATTATCATTTAGACTTGTTAAATGCTCACACACAACCTTATTAAACGCCGCCATCTTATTTTCATAAGAAGACAATGTTTTTCCCAAGCTTCCGGCTGTGGCTGTCATATCTTTATTCAAAGATGAAATCTGAGAGCTGATTTGCTTTAGACTAGCCAATGATTTATTGACATACTCATCTTGTTCAATCAGCAATCCGGCATTGGTTTTACTTTGGCCGGTGATAATTTCCGCGGTTTCCGAAAGTTTTCCGATATTACCGGAAACAAGGCCGTTTGTTTCATTCAATTGATTAATGATATTTCCGGCTTTTTCATTAAAGTTATCCACGCTGGCGGACAAACTGTCTTCCATTTCTTTAAGAGTTTGCGACACAGAGGTAAACAATTTTCCCATTTCACTGTTTTTATCCTGTGTATTCTTATAGAAATTTTGCAAACGAGTGACTTCTTCCCCCAAATTACCGACAGTTAAATGGATATTATTTACCATACGGCTGCCCTCAGTTTCCAAAAGCTGCCGCTTATCTGAAATATCTGTGCCTAACTGACCGAAAATTTCTTCCGTTTGGCTAGATACATCGCGAATGCTCTTCATCTGTGACTGAATATTTTGTTCCAAAGTATTTGAACGCTCAATCATCGCCTCTACTTCCAGACTAATAAGTTTACCATATTCGCCGAGTTTTTTATCCAAATAACCGGAATTTTTATCCAAAATAGCTGATTGTTTTTCAACTACTGTTTTTTGCTCGTTTATGCTGGTTTCAATATGAGAGATTCCAGAATCTAAACGATGAAAAAGTTCTTCGCAATTTTCTGCCGTACGCAAAAAAGTTTTTTCCAAATTTTCGCCTTTTTCCGCCCAAGATTCAATAATTCGACCAATTGCCAACTGACTAGATTCCGAATAATTATTAAGCTGCGCTTGCGCTTTTGCTATATTTTCATTATTTACGTTCACAACCTCTTTAATGTTTTCTGCCGCCGTGACCATTTCATTAACCATTGGTTTCATTATATTCGAAAGCTGTTCGCTATCCTCACGAATCTGCAAGGTATTAACTCTAAAATCGGCAGTCGTTGAGGCCGCTTTTTCGGCTACAAATGTAAAATTATCCACCAGCTTTTTTATTTCAGAATTCAATTCCTGCATAGTTTGCGAAGAATAAGTATCCAATTCTCCGGCTAATGACTTCATTTCGGTAATGCGATCGCTCAAATCACGCTTAATGACATCGGCTTGGGCGCAAACATCGCGGGTTGTTTCTTTTAAATCGGAAACTTGCGCTTTTATGGCATCGGCAATCATTTTTGTTGCCGCGTTACCATTAGAATCCGGAAAAATTATTTGATTTAGCGAATCACGCAGCATTTGCGTTTCATTACGAAAACTGCTACCGCGGTCAATATACGCCATAACCACCCAAACAATAGCTAACGGCAAGGTTATGCCGGCCATAAAACCGCTAAATTCATTCGGCACCATCGAAAAAAGATTATCCCAGCCAAAAAATTTGGTGATATAAACAGCGACAATGCCAAACCACATAACGCTAAAAACAATCATAAAGCGATGCAGACCATTAGCAAACCAGCTTTCTGGTTGTTCCGGCAAATTAAAATTTTCAGTTTTTTCAGCTTTTTTTAATTTTTTTTCAGGATTTTTAGCGCTCATTTTTCCCTCTAAATATCTATTTTTACAATAATCACAGTCCAATATAAACAGCAAATAGTAAAAATTTTGCATAAATTTTGCACTTTTATAAAAAAATACATTGATTTTTAAAATCTTATCTGTATGTTGTTATATGAAATTTGTTGCTGGGATATTTCAGTTGATGAGTTTCTGCCGTTGCCATTATAGCTCAGTGGTAGAGCACGTCATTGGTAGCGGCTAAGTAAAAATAACAATTTTTTGTTATTTTTATCTGTAACGCCTTGGAAGGGCTTGGTAAGCAAGGGAAGTGCAAACAACCGTGGCGAACCTAGACCGACAAGCGGGGGAGCAGACCCCGTCATATGTTAAGTATTATGTTTTTAGTTTGATTATGCCATTATAGCTCAGTGGTAGAGCACGTCATTGGTAATGACGGGGTCGCAAGTCCGATTCTTGCTAATGGCACCATTTAATAAAAAGCACCTTTTGAGGTGCTTTTTTTGTTGGTATAACTAACTCTCGTAAAGTCCGGTAATTCCGTTCCATAAAATACCATTTTTTCATTTTCTATCGGACTTTTTATGTAAAAGCCAAGAAAATCAAGCAGTCTGATAAATTAAAGTTCCAACGTTGAAATTTCTATTTACCGTTCTGTTGGGCTTTTACATCGTGCCGCCGGATTGGATAATATCATAATCGACGACTTTGCCAGACTTATCAAATCCTATAAACAGATTTGTTTCCTCAAAAGTATAATTATCTTGGAACCATGACATAACCCAGCCAATGAGCGGTATCAACCAAGGGTATCTTCCGGCACCATATATTTTTCGATATTCATAATATTCCAAATTGTTTTTCTGAAACACAAGATTCGGCGTTCCGAATTTTTCTCTTGCGTCTGTTTTAGAAGAAACGCCGACCATTTGGTTTTCTATACTGATGCGGCTGTCTGCCAATTTTTCATTTCCGATAGTGGTGCTGCAAGATGTCAGAACAATCATCGCAATTACTAATAAGACTTTTTTCATCTGCGCTCTCCTATTGAACTCTTGCCAATCTGACAACAAAATTTTGGCCGAATTCTTTTTGCCAATCCATTTTTTGCTTATCTGAAATTTCATCAGATTTGTCCGTTATGCTGAAAGAATTCGCCTTAACATGCCCGTCTGCTGAAACCTCATTATCCGTTTTTGTCAATGCAAAATGTCCGATATAGGTCACTTCCTGCGGGCGCACCGTAAATCTGATTTTGCTGTTGCCCTCATAATGTTCATCTGTTTCTACCACCGTGCGGACGACTTGGGTATTGCCATACTGTTCGGTCGTTGTATAGATATATTGCAAATAAAGGTTGGTTACCTCGTATACCCCTATCGGCAGCATCGCCGTATCATATTTGTTGCCGTCCAAGATGGTACTCATATAAAAAACTTCATTTGTTTTTATATTTTTGAAAGCGACAATATCGTTATAATTGGCGCCAAAGAACCCATCATCGGACACATTGTCCGATAAAGAGGTAATAACCACTCCGCGGGCGCCGCTGTTAAACAATGCGGGACGAAACTGACGGCTGGCACGCAACAGGTCGCTCTCATTCGGCGTTTGCGGAAACGCGCATCCCACCAAAGTCAAGCAAACACTTAGAATTAAAAACAATTTCCGCATTGCATACTCCTTATTAAATCAGCCGCTTAATTTTGAGTTCAGATTAAATGAAATTGAGGAAAAAGTAAAGAAATAACTTCACAATAACCACAATGGAAATAAGATATTTTATAATATTGTT
>USCF01000071.1 GCA_900553115.1 uncultured Alphaproteobacteria bacterium | reverse complement strand
ACTTCCCTTTATATTTAGGCAAGTTCATTGTTTTACTCAAAGAGAATTCCGGTTTTGCCGGCTGCAAGCCTGTGCATGCCTATTCTGATGCCGAAATTGACCTTACACCCAACCCTCGTTTATACATCGGTTTGAGCGAAGATGAGCGTCTGGAAAAAATCAAGCAGAATTTGGCTTATGTTTGGGCAGACGGGTATGAAAGCAAAAAATGGGAAAGCCGAAATATTCCTTATTTGGGAATTCGCCTTACTCCGAGTCTGGTTTTGCATGAAATGATTGGCGACGGGCGCGGCTATGACTTGGCAAAAGCTCAGAAATTAGCAAAAAAATGTCAGGCTCGCTTTCTTACACAAAATGAGTATCGCGAAGTTTTGTATTGCTGGGACGCTATTACCAAAATGCGCCTGATTGCCTGTGATTTTCCTTTGGAAAAAGCACTGATGTGGGTATATACGGGCGAAGATGCTGAACAGGATAATGAGTACAAATACCACTTATGCACCAAAAGCGGCGAAGTTATCTGGTACAGCGAATGGGATGACGACGGCAACGTTTTGCTGGCCTTGCGTTAACTCTATCAAAAATAGCTTTGAGACTAATTCTCAGAGCTATTTTTATTTAAAAATGTAATAAAAAACTTGTTATTTTGTACAAAATTGATATAATGAACTAAAATAATCCATTAATGGAGGGCATGAAATGACGTCGGCCGCTATTGCATCAAATTCCACAAAAGAAAAAATAATGCACAAAGCTACTGATTTTGGTCTGATAAACAGATTTAATATGGTATATATTGTCTTGGATAAAGCTCTGCTTGAAATTAAAAACAAGCAAAAATCAGAACCAAAATTAAATATTTTTTCCCGCTATTTAAAATCCTGCAACAATGACGGACACAGAATCCAAGAAAGCTATTGGGATTCGGCTAAAACCAAGCTGATGACACGCTGTGTGGTGGATAAAAACGGTAAAAACGACGGTCCGTATCTGCACTATTCTGATGATGGCAAGTCTGTCACTTCTGGCTGGTACCGCAAGGGGAAACCGCATGGCAAATGGATAAAGAAAAATTCCGATGGCTATATAACATATTTTGAAACCATACACAATAAAAACGGTGAAAAAATCGCTCCTGACACTTCTATCAGCAATGGCAAGCTGAACAAGTTTTGGTATAATGCTAAAACCGATGAAATGCACAACATTATGACAGATGGGAAAGCAGACAACTATTATAAAGAAGCAGCTCAAAAACGAATTTCGGCAATGCAGGCCGAAGGAAAATCCGGAACAGTGCTGCTTGATGAAAGGATATCAAAACTTCGCGCCAGAATCCATAAAGAGCCTGAAGCAGCAGTCGTAAAAGAACACACTGAAAAAAATCGGCAAAACACCGGCAAAGTTATCAATATGGCAAGAAATAGCTACAATGAAGGAAAATAAAAAAATTGCTTAATCTTGAAAGGCAGATATTGACAAATTAAATAAAATTAACTAAAAATTAGTCGCTAGCAATTTATATTGTCCGCTATGGATAAAAATCGATTTTTTAAGGAACGTTATGTCAGATAAAGAAAATCAGGATTTGTATGAAAACGAAGGTACAGAATCCGTTAATACTGAAGCTATGAGCACAGCTTTCAGACACCTTCTTGCAAAGGGTAAAAATCTTGGATATATCACAATGGAGGAGCTTAATAAAGTTCTGCCGCCGGATAAACAGTCTTCCGACAAACTAGAAGATATTATGTCTTCCATCTCGGATATGGGAATTAATATTATTTCCGATTCGGACGCTGATGAAGCCGAAGAAGAAGATTCCAATGAATATGATGAGGACTTTGACAGCGATGGTGACAATGATGCCGATGTTGGCAATATTGACACCAAAGACGTTGGACATTCTGATGATCCGGTTCGTATGTATTTGAAAGAAATGGGTTTGGTAGAGCTGCTTTCTCGCGAAGGTGAAATCGCTATTTCCAAACGTATTGAAGCCGGTAAAACTGTGATGATTGGCGGTTTGTGCGAAAGTCCGATGACTATTAAGGCCATTTCGGATTGGCGCGATGAACTGGTTGCCGGAACTATGCAGCTCCGTGATATTGTGGATTTGGAAGTTATGTACGGCGATGACAGCGAAGCCATGGTTTATGACGATGAAGCTGAAAACACCGGTGTTGAAGATTTAGAAAAAGTAACCAAAGAACTTAATGAAAAGAATCTTGATGAAATCGACGATGATTTGGATACGGATATCGAAATTGACGACGATGTGGCCGATGATATTGATGACGCCGATGATGAAATAGAACCTCTGGACGATGAAGAAGGTTCTGAAGACGGCGCCGAAGGCGAAGATGATGAAGGCGGAAGCCACACTTCTACTTCTGTTTCGGCTATGGAAAGCATGCTGCTGGAACCGGTTTTGGAAACTTTGAACAAAATCGCCAGCTATTATGACGACCTGAAAAAAGTGCAAAGTCAACGTATGGCGGCAATTTTGGCCGGTCGCAAAATTATTCCGGCTACCGAAAAGAAATATTTGAAGCTCAAAAAAGAACTGGTGGAACTGATGAGCTCTATCCACCTCAACAGCAGTAAAGTTGAACAGTTGGTTGAACAGCTGAATGAAATGAACAAACGTTTGATGGGACAAGAAGGCAAGCTGCTGCGTTATGCTCTCTCTTGCAAAATCAAGCGCGAAGACTTTTTGGAAGCTTATCAAAAATCTGAACTCGACCCGAATTGGCTGGAAAAAATTTCACTCAAAAAAGACAAGCACTGGGTTGCGTTTATAGAAAAATATAAAGATGAAATCATCGAAATCCGCAACAATGTAGCGCAAATGGCGCAAGAATGCGGTTTGCCAATCAGCGAATATCGCAAAATGGTTGACACCATCAAAAAAGGCGAACGAGAAGCCGAACGTGCAAAAAAAGAAATGATTGAAGCAAACTTGCGTCTGGTTATTTCTATTGCTAAAAAATACACGAATCGCGGAATGCAATTTTTGGATTTGATTCAAGAAGGTAACATTGGTTTGATGAAAGCCGTAGATAAATTTGAATATCGACGCGGCTACAAATTTTCGACCTATGCCACTTGGTGGATCAGACAGGCTATTACCCGTTCTATTGCCGATCAAGCACGCACGATTCGTATTCCGGTTCATATGATTGAAACAATCAACAAACTGGTGCGCACTTCGCGTCAAATGCTTTCGGAAATGGGGCGTGAGCCTGTGCCTGAAGAGCTGGCAAAACGTTTGTCTATGCCGCTGGATAAAATCCGCAAGGTTATGAAAATCGCCAAAGAGCCGGTTAGTTTGGAAGCTCCTGTCGGTGATGAAGAGGATTCGTCTTTGGGCGATTTTATTGCCGATGAAAGCGCTTTACAGCCTTTAGATGTGGCAATTCACTCTAACTTAAAAGAAACCTGCACCAAGATTTTATCGTCTTTAACCCCTAGGGAAGAGCGGGTTTTGCGTATGCGCTTTGGTATTGGTATGAACACTGACCACACTTTGGAAGAAGTTGGCAAACAATTCAACGTTACCCGAGAGCGTATTCGTCAAATTGAGGCTAAGGCTTTGCGTAAATTGAAACACCCTAGCCGCTCAAAACGCCTGCGTTCGTTCCTAGACCAATAAAGTTGTCAAAAATCAATCAGCTCAAAAGGAGGTTTGTATGACAGAATATAGCGATGAAGACATCAAAAGAATGAATATTTCCGCCCTTGCCTGCAACAAATCCCGCGTCAAAGAGCTGATTGATTTTGCAAAACTCAGCGGATATCACAAACTCGGCATAGCCAATTGCTTTTTTATGCAAAAATATGCGGCTCACTTGAAAGAAATTTTGGAACAAGCAGGATTTGAGGTCTATTCTATGAGTTGTCGTGACAGCGGTTTGGAAGGCGAAACAATTTCGCCAGAACTAAAAGGTCCGTCGTGCGATCCTATTTCACAAGCAGATTATTTGAATCAATGCGGCACAGAATTTAATATCAATGTCGGGCAATGTTTGGGACACGGCTTAATTTTTCAAAAATACTCAAAAGCCGATGTAACAACGATTGTGGTAAAAGATTTTGAAACACATCACCGCAGTGTAGAAAATTTTGAGTAACAAAAAACTTCCGATACAAAATATCGGAAGTTTTTTTAATCTCATTCATGCAATTTCATAGCTTTCAAAAATGAGCAGCAAAAGAAAGCTGACGAGCAGACCATTCCAAAAGCTTCAATATCTAAAGTCAGCACAGCCACATACATGTTTTTGCGCGACTTAGGAAAATTGCCGCGAGATGCAACATAGTCGGTAATAAGCCCCGCCCATTTTCCTAAAACATCATCAGCTTTATCGGCAGAAACAACAGCCTTAAACCAGTTGTAGTCATCTTCTGCCTGCACCATTTTCCATAATTCGTCCTGAGAACAGTAGCAATGACAAAAATTATTGCCAGTTCCATACGAATGTTCAGCCATAAATTTCAGCACCTCCGCCGCATTGTTTGACGGAAACAGCAAAGGCATTTTTCTGTTTTGAATCAGTGCCTTTGTCAATTTTAAGGCTTCATAATGAAGCAGCGCTCCCTGCAGCTTTTCAAAATCCAGCTTAAAAAACTCCGGCTTAGAAAGCTGCTTATACAAAGAAGCTGCCATAACGAAAAACTTAGAATTTTTTGAACTCATAGACATAAAAATTTAGTTATACCAAATAATACGGGCGTAACAAGAAGAAGCATCAAATTTGTCACGCAAGGTGTTAAGCTGCTCCTTAAATAAAAAAGCATAAGACTTAACGTGTGAAAACTCCGTATGCAGCCAATAGATACCGTTATAATCAAGCAAATCGGCGTCAACACCATGTTCGCGCAAAATTTTTAGCGTAGCGTTAATCAGCTCCTGATGGCGCACCAGCTCTTGACAGTCCTCTTCTTCGGGCAAACAAGGTGTTTTCCACAAAGTTTTGTTACGTTCAACTATCCAATAAGCATCATACCACGAAACCTTGCTTTGCTTTAAAGAGAGCGTAATTTTGTCCAATTTTATACCAACCAGAGTATCCAACTTGGATAAATCCAGCGCTGAAACGAACTCCATTTTTTTCTCTTTAGCATAGACCAACGGCAGAGGCGTTGTAAATACAGATGTCTTTTCCATATACAGAAAAATAAATTAATTAATAATACAAAATCTGGACGGTATAATATCATTATTTATTTTTTTGTCAACCCAACAATGCTGAATTTGTTAAATTTTAAGGTTATGCAGCAAAATTTCAGAGATATCATAAACTTTTAGAAAATCTCCGGCGTTAGCTAAGGCGTTTGGGTGCGTGTTGGTGCAATAAACTTGTTTTATTACACCGCTGTTACGTAAATTTTGCAAAGAATTCTGTGTAAACACACCATGCACGCAAACAACATAAACATCTTTGGCTCCAATTGATTTATATGCTTTAGCAGCGTTGATAATTGAGCTGCCAGAGCGAATCATATCATCAAAAATAATTACATCGCAGTCTTTTACGTCGGCGTTTAGTGCCTCTACTTCAGTTTCGGAACCTGAAATGCGTCTTTTCATAATATACGCTCCAGGCATATTCAAACGATTGCTCATTTTTTCTATCCACTTAGCTCGTCCCATATCTGCCGATGCTAAAACCGTACAAGAACTTTGTTTACGGATATCTGCTATAATTTTATCTATAACCGGCTCAGAGGTTAAATGAATTGGGTGCAGATTTTCTTCAAAGTAATATTGCGTGCCTAAAGAGTGTAAATCTACCAAATAAATATAGTTGCCCATTGCCGATAAAGGCAGAGAACTAAACATTCGAGCGATATTTTTAGCGGTTACGACTTCTCCGCTTTTAACGGCTCTTTCCATGGTGGAATAACCAAAATATGGCACTATCAAATGTAACGACGAACATTGTTCACGAACCAAAGTGCACGCCATATTATAAGCCTCAAAAATTGCGTTGTCATCAACAGTTCCGCAAATATAAACTGCAGGTTTTCCGTGCAATTTTTCACTGTCAGCTATTTTCCAATAATGCTCACCGTCTGGAAATGTTTTTGTTTCTATTTCAACACTCACAAAATCATT
>USCF01000070.1 GCA_900553115.1 uncultured Alphaproteobacteria bacterium | reverse complement strand
AAAATGTTTTATATTTAAACTCACCGGACATAAGGAGTCGTTATGAAAAAATTAATAGCCATTTTAATTTTGTGTTTTATTACCGGAATAGCCACCGTAAACGCGGCTTATCAGCGCAAACAAAAGCAGCCTAATTTTTTTATACCCTCAAATGCTATCAGTAACACCGTAGACAATATTCCGACAACCGAACAAGTTATAATGCAAGAAAAACGCCGCCTTAAACTTATGCAGCAAAAAGCGGGTAAAAAACGAAACTCAACGGCAAGTATGGCAAAATCCAAATCTCCTAAACCACATATTCATGAATTTGTCGAAACCACTGAACAAGAAGAGCCAAAAACACAAAAATTACCTACTCAACCCAAACTGCAAGAAGCGAATCTAAAATCCACCGCAAAAGCACCGGAGCAAAAGCTAATCACCGACCAAACAGCTGTTAACCAAACTGATTTGAATTCAAAGCCTCAGCCGCCGCACACTGATGAAACAAAACCCGAAATTCCGCAAGAAAATACCGAACCGGAACAAGATTTTACCACTATTGATTATAGCGATATTGACAAAGCCTATGAACAAACTTTCATTGACTATCAAAATGATTTAGCGGCCATAAAAAATAAAACTCCTATTGATAATCCCCGTCTGCTAAAAGTGCAGAAGGACTTTCAAAATATTGAACATTCGCTAAAAGCCGACTGATTTATTATTAGTTATCCCCGATTCGCAAAGCTTCAATAAAGGCTGACTGAGGTACTTCCACTTTGCCGAATTGACGCATACGCTGTTTACCTTTCTTTTGGTTATCCAATAGTTTACGCTTACGGGTAATATCGCCGCCGTAACACTTGGCTGTCACATCTTTACGCAAAGCCGAAATTGTTTCGCGCGCCACGATTCGCCCGCCGATAGCAGCTTGCAAAGGAATCTTGAATAAGTGCTTCGGGATTAAATCTTTCAAACGTCCGCAAATTTGCCTTCCTCTGGATTCGGCTTCAGAACGATGACATAAAAACGACAGAGCATCTACCGGCTCTTCATTAATCAAAATCTGCACTTTTACTAAATCTGACTGCGCATAACCAACCAATTCATAATTAAAACTGGCATATCCGCTGGTAATCGATTTTAAACGATCATAAAAATCAAAAACAATCTCGCTTAGCGGAATTTTATATACCACCATGGCGCGATTGCCGACATAAGTTAAATCTTCTTGTTCGCCGCGCCGTTCGGTGCAAAGTTTCAAAACCGCACCCAAATAAGTATCCGGCACCATAATTGTTGCCTGCACCATCGGTTCTTCAATCATTTTTATCGTCGAAACATCTGGCATATCAGCCGGATTGTGCAGCATAATCTGCGAACCATTGGTCAAATAAATTTTGTAGGCTACCGATGGAGCTGTTGTAATGATGTCTAAGTCAAACTCTCTACCGATTCGCTCCTGAATAATATCCATATGCAGCAAGCCCAAAAAACCGCAGCGGAACCCCAAGCCTAAAGCTGTTGAATTTTCCGGTTGATAATTTATGCTTGCGTCATTCAGTTTTAATTTAGCCAAAGCGTCTTTCAACGCGCCGTACTGACTGCTGTCTACCGGAAAAATAGAACAGAACACTACCGAGACCGATGGTTTAAAACCGGCAAGAGGCTCTGTACAAGGCGCTTTATTATCCGTGATTGTATCTCCGACTTTACAGTCTTCCACACTTTTTATGCTGGCGGTAATAAATCCGACCTCACCTGGATAAAGCGCGTCAACATCTTTCATTTTTGGTGTAAAAATACCAATTTTATCAATTACATAATCAGTTCCATGTGACATCATGCGAATATTTTGTTTTTTACGCAGCACGCCATCTTTAACCCGCACCAAAATAATCACACCTAAATAAGAATCATACCAGCTGTCAATCAATAAAGCTTTAAGCGGAGCGTTTTCATCTCCGGTCGGCGCCGGAAGTTTATGCACAATTTCTTCCAGCAAATTATCAATACCAAAACCTGTTTTACCAGAAACTTCCACTGCATCGGAAGCGTCCAAGCCAATTACATCTTCTATTTGCTGTTTTACTTTTTCCGGTTCTGCAGATGGCAAATCTATTTTATTAAGCGCCGTAACAATTTCATGATTGTTGTCCAAAGCCAAATACACATTCGCCAAAGTCTGCGCTTCCACACCTTGCGTGGCATCAACAACCAGTACAGAACCTTCACATGAAGCCAAAGAGCGAGAAACTTCATAAGTAAAGTCAACGTGTCCTGGAGTATCAATCAAATTTAGCTGATAAGTTTTTCCGTCTTTAGCCTGATAGTTCAAACGCACAGTCTGAGCCTTAATGGTAATGCCGCGTTCTTTTTCAATATCCATTGAATCCAAAACCTGCTCTGTCATTTCACGATGCTGCAAACCGCCGCAATATTCAATCAAGCGGTCGGCGATGGTAGATTTTCCATGGTCAATATGGGCAATAATAGCAAAATTGCGGATTAAACTTAAATCAGACATATTTTCTCCTTTTCTTGCCGCCAAGATAATTTATTTTTTTTTTTTTTTTTATAGCTATTGTAATATAGCCAAAAATATGTTTTAATTATACAAAATTATATAGGGAGTTAAAATTATGCGCAAAATGATTGATATTGATTTTGGTTCTTCTCGCTATAACGAGTTAGTGGAACTGCGTTATAAAATTTTATTGGAACCGCTGGGCTTAAAATTTTTGGATTCATTTCGCGCTAAAGAGGCCAATTATCTGCATATTGGCTGCATTGAGCAGCTTGATGACAAGCTTGTCGGCGGTTTAATTCTTGCCCCGCTGGATAATGAAAAAATCCGTTTGATGCAAGTTGCGGTTGACACTGTATACCGCGGAGAAGGTGTGGGACGAGAGCTGGTTAAATATGCCGAAAAGCGCGCCAAAGAAGCCGGCTACAGCCAGATAGTTATGCATGCTATGCTTTCTGTTGTCGGTTTTTATGAAAAATTAGGCTATCATGCTGAAGGGGATATTTTTGATGAACAAGGCATTACTTTCTTGAAGATGGTTAAGGATTTATAATATGGCTTCTAAAAAAACTTTGATTTCTGATTACTTAAAACATCGTTTTTTTGAACAATATGATGTAAAAGGTCATGATTTGTCGGCCATTGCCTTGCGCAAACTAAAAAACAATCTGCCAGAAGATGAATTTGAACCGTTTCAAAAACTGGATTCGGCAACCAACCGTATTATAGAAATCATCTCTGAAGATGAAGAACGCGACGGAACTGCTACTGATGAAAAAATCATCAATGACTATGAAAAATTGGCTGATGATAAAAACCTGCCCCGTGACACACGCATAAAAATGTATGATTTGGTTTTAATCGGCCATGAAAAATACATTGATAGCAACACGCTTTTCTTAAATGTTATGGATAAAAAACTTTCCTTGCTGAACAAAAATCATATTTCTGATTTAAAACACGCCGCCATGCTGATTAAACAACACTCGTTTGGTGTGCTCTACAGCTTGAAGCACAAGCTTTTATCCAATGTGCGCCGTAAACTTTCGGACAATGATTATCCCGACAAGCAAGAAGGTGAAGAGCTGAAAAGACTATCAAACGAAGAAAAAAAACAACACCGAATAGATTTGGCTCGCCAAAAAGTTCTGAGCATTGATGAAAAACTAAAACAAAACTTAGAACCGGAAGAACGTGCCGAATTATTGCAGCAACGACTTGACAATATCAGCCGCTGCGGATTTGGCAGACTTAGAACCTGCCGCGAAAAAGCAGACATTTTTGAAGAACTGGAATATGTCGCTCTTCAAAATCAAAAATTTGACGACGCCGATTTTTATGAACATGAAGTATCTCACCAAGAAGATGTGGCTAACAATATCTTCAAACACATACGTATCCGAGAAAAAAAACAAGGCCGTTAATTTTCTAAATACATTGGGCTTTGCTTATAATTTTTAATCAAATATTTTAGCAACACGCCAATAATGGCTGCGCATGGAACGGCTATTATCATTCCAAGCAACCCCAAAAGCACTCCACCGGCCAGCAAAGCAAACATCACCCAAACCGGATGCAGTCCGATGTTTTCACCCACCAGTTTCGGAGTTAAGAAGTTTCCTTCCACAAATTGTCCGATTCCAAACACAACTAAAACCGCAGCAATCTTTGGCAATGTGCCATATTGAGTGATAACCAATGCCATAGCCATTAAAAATCCGGATATACTGCCCACATAAGGTATAAACGAGATAATACCGGCTAAAAAACCGACAAAGACACCCATTTCCAACCCAACCAGCCATAAGCCAAAAGAATAATAACTTCCTAAACACAGGCAAACCAGAGCCTGTCCTCTTAAATAGCCAGAAATTATACGATTGACTTCTTGCATACCGGCAAGCACCGTTTGTTTATGTTTTTGCGGGATTAAGCCCTGAATTTTTGCCGTAAACTTATGCCAATCACGCAGCATATAAAACGCCACCACCGGAGAAATAAGCAATAAAGACAGAATATTAATAAAAGCAAACCCGTTGCTGACAATGCTTTGCAAAACTTTGCCGGCTATTTTCAAATAATTTGCCATATTTTCTTGCAGCACATTTTCCACATTGCCGTAATTCAAACCAAAATGTTCTTTAATCTCGCCCATAAGCGGTAATATTCTTTGCGCAAAAGAGCGTGCGTATTCCGGAAGCTTAGCCGCATATTCCGCCGCCTGTGAAAATACAGCACTGCACAGCAAAATTAAAAGCGGCAACAAAATTAAAAGTGCTATCCCCATAACAATAGTGGTGGCAACTGTGCGTGAAGTACAGCTGTTTTTAGAAACCTTACTGACCAGTGGATCCAAGAAATAAGCCAATACAATACCAACCACAAACGGCAACAGCACCGAACGTAGCACATACAAAAAACCTGCACAAATCAAAAACACGCACAAAAACAGCAGATAGCGCTGATTATCAACTTTTTTCTTTGTCATCAACTCACCTTAAAACATAGAAATTATCATTTAGCTCATAACTCAAACCAAGTTCTTGAAAAGAACTAAGCAAATCTTCTAAAGAACCATTATAATTTATCGTAAAGCTGACCTTGCCGCCGCCAATACTTTTTGTATCAATACTATCGACCTGAGACAGGGCGGTTATCGCCGCGCTTTTAGCCAGCCACTCTTTCATATTTCCATATTCATACACAGCGTTTAATGTTCCATTGGCGGCAATACCGCTGCTGTTTTCTGTTTCCCGTTCCATATTAGAAATAAACATCACGCTTTTTTCAATAGCTTTATCAAATATATTTCCCTCTCCGTCGTTATAAACCGAAAAACTGTTTTCACTTTTAGTTTTTTCATTTTTGACAGTTATCTTCAAATCGCCGTTTTCCAACGATTCGGCATATATAACATATATTCTGTCAGAGCCAAAACGGTCCGAAATTTCATTATACAAAGAAGAATCCATATACAGAGCGTTCTCCGCATTCAAATCCTGAATATCTTGAAAACGAATGTCTGCGGTTTGCACTTCCATTGTACCAAATTTTATAAGGCCTTTGCTGCGCCAATTTGCTTTCCAGACATTAGTATTTTCCCACAGCTGCGGAGCCGTGCGCGGTTTTTCTTTATAAACAGGAATAACCAAAAGATTGGTTGTTTCGGTCTCAATCATATTATTTTCAGCCAAATAATCTTTCAACAGCGGCTCATTTATCTGCACGGTCAAAACAGCCTTATATTTTGTACCGCCGGCTTTTTCATCTGCAACACTGACAGCTTGCACAAAATGCAATATCTCATCATCACTCAAATTTTTCAGATTTTCGACATTAGCTGCCGAAGTCAACTGTCCGGCAACATTCAAAAATCCCTGTCTTTGCGCTTCTAACATTGCCTTATCTTTAGCCTTTACCGAATTTTCGGCTTCAACCTCAACCGGGATCTGTGCTTCATAACTGACTTTTGCCCAAGCCGGAAACGTAAACAGCATCGCTATAACCCAAACAACTATCCTTTTCATAAAAAAATCTCCTTTATTCTTTTTTCTTAACATAGTATAGCTAAAACAAAAATGCAAAACTTTTATAAAACTTAATCTAATTTTAA
>USCF01000069.1 GCA_900553115.1 uncultured Alphaproteobacteria bacterium | reverse complement strand
GATTCTATATCACCGGTAGCGGTACTGCAATCCTATGTCAGTGTGGAAATGAAATCGGACAGCAATCTTTCCAACAAAGATAAAGTCAAATACAACTGGAATGTCAATAAAGATTATGCAAAATATGTGAAATGCAACCTGAAATATAAAAATAAAACCTATAAAGTCAAAGGGCTGGAAGAGGTTAAGACATTTGATGCATTCAAAGACCTGGAGGTATCATTTAACGGAATAAGCCCGGGAGGAGCCGTTTCATTTGATTATACAGGATCTGATCTTACATCTGCCGATTTTCAGACAGATGCATCAAATGGAACATTGGCAAACGGAGACAAGATTAAAGTATATCTGGATAAATCTATGGCAGACAGCTATGCCGCCAACATAGGAAAGCTGCCGGAAAAATGGGAAAAAGAATATAGAAAAAGCGTTAGCGATTATGATTGGCACTATGATTTCAGCTGGAATATTCCTCCGGTTTTTGATAAAGAATTTTCCGCCAATATTCAATATTTTGGAAACGTTGAAAAACGCATTAACAGCGCTGACGAAGAAAAATTATTACAAGAACTGAAACGTATTCCGCCGGTTTTTTATCCATATATCGGTCCAATGCTATACAAAGTCCCTGGCTTATCGGGAAAAATCTTGGACTTACCGGGGATAAAAGGCACAAAACACCAATTTCCTAAGCGCATAGCCTCCAAATTATCCAATATACCAAATATAGAATTTGTTTCACCAGAACTGTATATCTTTCTAATGCCGCAGATTTTTGGTGAAAATACCGGCTCTCTGGAATTTCCGCAACTATCAGCCTCTCGTCCAAACATACCTGCCGTCCGCATCAAAAGAGCATTTTTAGACCGATTGGCAGAAAAAGTACCAGCCCAAGATTTTGCATTGGATGCTCCGCAAAAAAAGAAAAAAGACAATCCGCGCCATTATAACGCAGACCAAAACACTCCGCTCTCCACCGCTGATGTTTCCGCCTTTATTGACACTCTGGACGGATTACAGAATTTTCAAAGCAGCGGCCGCCATGAAATAGATTTTATTGCCATCGGCGGACTAATATCTTATTGGGACGAAAAAAACGGTATTGATAAAAATGTGTCATTTTTAAAAAGCGCCGTAAATCCATGCCAAAGCATTGCCCGCAAAGTAAAATGGCTAGGACTCCGCAACGAGTTTCAGCAAGTTATCGGCACACAGGCGTTTGGGCTTGATGATTGGGCCTACACCTGCGACAAAACACTAAAGGCTTTTCGCGCTGCCAGTCAAAACAACGCCTACACCACCACCCTAAATCTTTTGAAAAAAGGCTATGCCTACAAAATGATAAATCAATTTTCTTACTACACTCCTCAAGAAAGACAAACCCACAAATATTTTATAGAGGCAGTCATCCAAATGTTTGACAGCACACCGGAAAACATTGCTGCCATAAGACCTGAGGTAGACCGGCTAAGAGAAAAGCTTTTGCCTTTCAACGCCAATATTTTGGGCTCTCCGCTGGTTATGCCGTAAATTTATTAAAAAAATCCTTGCATTTACAGCAGATAGTTTGTATAAACTCTAAACAGAAAAACTTTTAAATAATAAGGTATGTAAAATGGCTAGAGTTACTGTTGAAGATTGTATTGATAAGATTCCTAACCGCTATGACTTGGTAATGGTTGCGGCACAACGCGCAAGAGATATTGCTGCAGGCTCTCCGCTTTGCGTAGACCGCGACAATGATAAAAACTCTGTTGTTGCTTTGCGTGAAATCGCCGAAAATAAAGTTAGTATTGAAGACTTGCAAAAATCTTTGGTTATGGGTCAGCAAAAATATGTTGAAGTAGAAGAACCAGAAGATGAAGAAGTTGAAATTCTGGCTGCAGAAAAAGAATTGGCAGATATGGACGGTCAATTCTCCAGCGATATGATTAGCGACGAAGATTTAAGTGATTCTATGCAAGTTCACGGCGGCGATGATGACGCTGACTTAAATCTCGATTCGGACACCGCAGACATTGACTTTGACGATGACGCCGATTTGGGCGATGACTCATTGGACGATAATCTGGGAGATGATGACGATTTATAATCTTCATCAAAAAAATTAACATTTCATAAAGCAAAACGTATTATATATTATGTATGTTTTGCTTTTTTTGTATTTAGAAACAGGATAACGCTCGATGTTAAGACAGTATGAACTTGTTGATTTAGTAAAATCTTATGATCCTTACGCCGATGAAGACGCTTTAAACCGCGCCTATGTTTTTGCCCTAAAAAAGCATGGTTCGCAGCTGCGCACTTCCGGCGATCCATACTATTCTCATCCCATAGAAGTCGCCGGTATTCTGACTAAATTCAAACTTGATAGCGCATCTATTATTGCCGCATTGCTGCATGACACGGTAGAAGATACCGACACCACACTTGATGAAATCCGCAATTTATTTGGCGATCAGGTAGCTCAGCTGGTTGATGGTCTGACAAAATTAGCCATGATAGAACAAAAATCCGGCTCTAGCAAACAGGCCGAAAATTTCCGCAAGCTGCTTTTGGCCATGTCGGAAGATATCCGCGTGCTGCTGATTAAACTGGCCGACCGTTTGCATAATATGCGCACCCTGCATTTTTGCCCGCCGGAAAAGCGAGCTCGTATAGCCAAAGAAACTTTGGATATTTACGCCCCATTGGCAGAACGTATCGGTATGCAAGAAGTCAAAGAAGAAATGGATGAAATCGCTTTTGCCGAACTTTATAAAGACGCGCATGACTCCATTGTCGCCCGTTTGAACTTTTTGCGAGAGCAAGGCAATGACATTGTTCCAAAGATTATTAAGCAGCTGGAAAAAGATATGGCTGATAACGGCGTGCATTGCACCATTACCGGACGCGAAAAATCGCCGTATTCTATTTGGCGTAAAATGCAGCTGAAAAACGCTTCTTTCGAACAGCTTTCCGATATTATGGCGTTTCGTATCTGTGTTGATACCGTAGCGGACTGCTATCAGGCTTTAGGCATTATCCATAGTAAATACCACATGGTGCCGCGCCGTTTCAAAGACTATATTTCTACTCCAAAACCAAACGGTTATCAATCTTTGCACACCGGCGTAATCGGCCCTTATGATGTGCGGATTGAAGTGCAAATCCGTACATATGAAATGCACGAAGTCAATGAAAAAGGTGTGGCTGCACACTGGGCATACAAACAAGGACAGCGCACCGAAGGCAAAAACTTCCGCTGGATTCGCGAGCTGCTGGAAATTTTGGATCAAGCGCAAAATCCTGATGAGTTTTTGGAAAACACCAAGCTTGAGATGTACAACGACCAAGTTTTTTGTTTCACTCCTAAAGGCGATTTAATTGGTCTGCCTGTTGGTTCAACACCGGTTGACTTTGCTTATGCTGTGCACTCTAATGTGGGAGACACCTGCGTTGGAGCCAAAATTAACGGAGAAATCAAACCTCTGCGCACAATTTTGCAAAACGGCGACCAAGTAGAAGTTTTAACTGCAAAAAATCAACACCCGTCTTTGGAATGGGATAGATTCGTTGTGACCGGTAAGGCTAAAGCCGCTATTCGCCGCTATGTGCGCATTAACAAACGCGAGCAATTTATTACGCTTGGTAAAGAAATTTTGGAAAAGCTTTTCAAACAAGAAGAACAAGAATTTAGCGAAAAAGGCTTGGTCAATGTTCTTTCTAATTTTGAAGCCGAAACCGTAGACGATATTTATGCCAAAGTCGGCGAAGGTTTGGTTACCGGCTGGGACGTGCTGCGCGCCGTGCATCCGGCCTATAAACAGTCCAAACTCGAAAAAATGGTAAGTTCAATTAAGCTTCCGGTATTCAAAAAAGAACAGGCGAAAAAAGACGCCCTCAAAATCCGTGGACTGATTGACGGTATGGCCGTGCATTTTGCCGGCTGCTGCCACCCTGTCCCAGGAGATAGAATTGTTGGTATTGTGACCACCGGTAAAGGCGTGACTGTCCACACTTTAGATTGTCCGTCGCTCAAAAATTATGAAAAAGAACCAGAACGCTGGCTCGATATTGATTGGGGCGCAGACGCCGAAAACGAAAAACACACCGCGCGTTTGAAACTAATGATTAGCAATGAGCCGGGGGCGCTGGCCGATGTAGCTAACATTGTGGCAAAAGCCAACTCCAACATTATAAACCTCAACATTACTTACCGTACTTTGAGCTATTTTGAAATTTTGCTGGATATAGAAGTTAAAAACGTGGAACAGCTGAATAACTTGGTAACAGCCTTGAAATCGGCAAAATCAATCAGCTATGTTTCTCGTGCCAACAAATAGAAAAAAGGATCACCGCGATGATTTTAGGTTTAGGCTGCGACATTATAAACATTGAACGGATTGCTAAATCTCCGCAATTTTTAGAACGTTTCAAACAAAAAATTATGGGAGATGAAGAACTTGAAGAATTGGATTCACGCGGAGCCATCACCTATAAAGAACTGGCTTGCCGCTTGGCTAAATCCTACGCCGCTAAAGAGGCTTTTGTCAAAGCTCTTGGCACTGGTTTTCGTGACGGCATTTTTCTAAAAGATATTCAAATTATGCACACTGATTTAGGCAAGCCGGAATTGTTAGTCAGAGGTATGGCTTTTACATATCTACAAAGACTTAGCGTTACCGCACAGACTTTTGTAACTTTGAGCGACGACTATCCGTTTGCTCAAGCCGTGGTGGTTATTGAAAAATAAGATTTTCTTGACTTGTTGGACAAAAAAAGCGTACAATGGATGTAATATCAACAAGGAATTTTCGTCATGGAAAAAAATTATTCTCAGGAAATCAAAAAACTTTTGCAAGATATAAAAGCAGTACTCACAAAAGTTAATCAAGAACAAGCACAAAAACGCAAAGGAATAAAAAAAGCTGAATATATTGTGCATGGTACACACGTTGATGAACAAACTTTTAAGGATATTTATGCTAAAAAACATCCGGAGGCAAAACTCGGCGATGCTGAAATGATGTTGCCGGCTTTTCCGAAAGAAACACAAAATGAATTGGACGCAATCAAAGATTTGCAACAGAAATTTGTTGATAGCTATAGAGAAAATCACCCTGAAACAGCTGGCAAAGAGACTTATGAAGTTTTGATGGAAGCCGGTTATCCGATGGGGGCAGATTTGCAAAAAGAGTTGGATGTGCCGGAACGTGTTTTTGGCATTCCATCTAAAACTGATGACAACAATCAACCCGTTTTTGATGAAAAAGGCGTGCCTGTTCCGCAAGACGGAAGCTATGCTTACGCATTAAAGAAATGCAGTTACAGCATAAATTTCAGTGAAGAAAATCATCCGATTTTAATAGGCAGTGAAACACGTTTTGCCGGTTTTGAAAGCGGAGCTAAAAAAGGACACATTTTTATCTTGGATGGCGAGAATTTTAAGCCTGAAATTGATAAACAGGGAAATATTACTGAATATACCGCGGCCGGAGATGTTAAAGTTGTTCATCACCAAGAAGTTACTCCTAAAGATGTTATGCAACATAACGGTCAGCTTATTATGTTTAGGTCAGAAGAAGATTATGATAGATGGTCGGCTAAGGGGCATTTTGATTTTATAATAAAAAATGGTTCTGAAAAAATGGAATCGCTGGCAGAAGAATTCCGTTTTTGTCCGGTACAGCTTACTTATGATATGGGATATGATATTCCAAAAGAGATCAAATACAGCTTTATAGCCATTACGAAAGAGGCACTGAATAACGTGATGCGTCACAGCAATGCAAATAAGGTGAAGATTTTGACAAGAGAACATCCCGGACTATATCAGCTGATTATAGAAGATAATGGAACGTCAGATGAGCGGATCCAGCCAGATGGAGACTGGGAAGAATATGCAGAGAAGGAAAGTGCCGGAAAGACCGAAAACGCTCGAAAATCAGGATAGAGAATACGAAAAACCGTGTTCGCATGCTGGGCGTACCCATGCAGATCCAAAAAGAAAATGGCTTCCGGATATTTATTACGGTTCCAAAAAATGAGGGAAAAAGATGAAGATAGTAATTGTAGATGACGATATCCTGGTATCCAGTGCGTTAAAGACAATCCTGGAGGCAGGAAGAGAAGTAGAAGTAACCGGTACCGGACAGGATGGAAAAGATGCCGTCCGGTTATATGAT
>USCF01000068.1 GCA_900553115.1 uncultured Alphaproteobacteria bacterium | reverse complement strand
GGATAAAATAAGAATAATAAGTTTTCCACAAAACAGAAGACCAAAAAAATATATGTCTGAATTATAAAATGGGGATATTGACTCTGAGCTGAGTAATAATTATTATATAAGTATAAAGTTTAATTCTAGGAATAATTGTGAGCGAGGATAGCTAAGTGTCTGTAAGAGGCGACATTTTATTATTCAAGCTGTTGTCACATTATGAATTGGTGGTTGAACATGGACAGCTTAAAAGTGCCGCTGAAGAACTTGGCCTAAAGCAATCTAATCTGTCCAAAGAAATGAAACTGCTTGAAGAAATGGTTGGCACAGAGCTTTTGATACGCACCAGTCATGGTGTCTGCCTGACGCTGACCGGAGAACAGGTGTACGCCCAAGCCAAGGACTGTACTGGCCGTGTGGCGGAGTTGACCAACCGCTTCCACGGCGAAATTCAAAACAGCAGTATAACACTGCAAGCCACTTCGGCTACTATGGTATCTTTCCATAAATATCTTGATTTATTCAAACAAATCTATCCTTCTGTTACTTGTAATTTTTACGATGGCTCCATTGCCAATCCCAGTTTACTTAAAAGCGTAGATGTTTGCGCCACCTATATGCAAAACAAATGGCCAAATGTTGATGTAATTTGCGAAGGTAAAATAGTCTTTGCTCTGATGGCAACCAAAAAATATTTAGATGTTTACGGCTATCCGCGTGATCTAGAGGATTTGCACCAGAAACATCATTTGTGTTTATGCGAGGAATATTCGCGTTATAATCCGCAGTATGATAATATTATGACCAACTGCCGCCATATAGATTTTCAGGTTTCAAATTTTGATATGATGCTTTCTATGGTGCGGCAAAAATGTTTGATTGGCGAAATGCCGGCGTATATGACGCGTGTTTATCCAGATTTAGTAAAGATAGACATTCCGAACTGGCAGCTGAAAATGCCTATTCAAATTATTACTGCCAGTGGCCGCAGCAAAATTCCGTATGTGCATACCATGTGCAGCTTTATTATTGAAATGTACCATGAGATTATGATGGCCGGCGGTATTGAAGATTTAGTGATTTACCCGTCTTATACCAAAAATAAAAATTTAATTCCGTTAAAGCTTGAAAAATAGTGATTTTTGCCAATTTTTGCACAATTTTTGCATAAGAATGAGTGAAAATTGTATATTTTTGTTGTTTTTTATGTAAAATCAGAATATAGGATTATCAGGTTAATTTTTAGAAAAGGAATAAATATGTCAAATCCTATTGATACCAAAGTTATTAGCAAATTAGCTGAAATTTTGGATAAAAATCAATTAACTACCTTAAATTATGAAGATGAAAGCTGCAAAATTTCTTTAACCAGAGAAATCAGCGGCGGTGTTGTTCCGGCCTATGTTCCGGCTCCTCAGCCTGTTGCCGCTGCACCTGTTGCCGCCGCTCCGGTTGAAGAAGAAGTTAAAGAAACTGTTGTTGATTATAGCAACAATCCAAACGCTATCAAATCTCCAATGGTCGGTGTGGTATATCTTTCCAGCAATCCGAACTCTCCAAACTATGTTAAAGTCGGCGATTCGGTTAATGAAGGCGACACTTTGTGCCTGATTGAAGCTATGAAGACATTTAATCCGGTAAAAGCTCCGCGCGCCGGCAAAGTTGCTAAAATTTTGGTAGAAACAGGCGACCCGATTGAATACGGCGAACCATTGATTGTGATTGAATAAAACAAAGGATTGCTATGTTTGAAAAAGTTCTGATAGCCAACCGTGGTGAAATAGCCTTAAGAATACACCGTGCTTGTCGCGAAATGGGTATTCGTACCGTGGCTGTACACTCCGAAGCCGATGCCAACGCCATGCATGTGCGTTTGGCCGATGAGGCTGTGTGCATAGGTCCGGCACGTTCCGTGGATTCGTATTTGAATAAGCCGGCGATTATTTCCGCTGCCATTATTACCGGCGCGGATGCAATTCACCCAGGGTATGGCTTTCTTTCAGAAAACGCTGATTTTGCCGAAATGGTAGAAAAGCACGGTATAACCTTTATTGGTCCGACCGTGGCGCAAATGCGTTTGATGGGAGATAAAATTACTGCCCGTAAAGCCGCAAAAGAGGCGGGGTTGCCAATTACCGAGGGCTCTCCGGCTTTGGAATCTGTTGAAGATGCCAAGCATTGGGCAAATGAAATCGGCTATCCGGTAATCATTAAAGCTAAAGACGGCGGCGGCGGTAAAGGTATGAAAATTGCTTTTAACGATGATGAAATCGGTGAAGCGTTTACCATGGCTAAAGCCGAAGCAAAAGCTGCGTTTCCTAGCGATGTTGTGTATATGGAAAAATATCTGCAGCATCCGCGTCATATAGAAATGCAGATTTTGGCGGATAAATACGGTAATGTTGTACATTTGGGCGAGCGTGATTGCTCTATCCAACGTAACAACCAAAAGGTTATTGAAGAATGCCCATCTCCGGCGCTGAACCAAGACCAACGCAAAGAAATCGGCGATATCGTGCGCAACGCCATTGCTAAAATCGGCTACTGTAATGCCGGTACGTTGGAGTTTTTGTATGAAAACGGCAAGTTCTATTTTATGGAAATGAACACGCGTTTGCAAGTAGAACACCCAATTACCGAAGCGGTTACCGGTATTGATATTGTTAAAGAGCAGATTCGCATTGCTGCCGGTGCGCAGCTTGGCTATACGCAAGATGATATCAAATTCAACGGTCACGCTATTGAGTGCCGTATAAACGCCGAAGATCCGGAAACATTTGTGCCGTGCGCCGGTAAAATTGATGAATGGCACGCGCCAGGTGGTTTGGGAGTTCGTGTGGATTCGGAAATTTATTCCGGCTACTCGATTCCGCCGTACTATGACAGTATGATTGCCAAATTGATCGTGCATGCCGGTACGCGTAACGCCGCTTTAATGCGTCTGCGTCGTGCTTTGGAGGAATTTGTAATTATGGGTGTGAAAACTACTATTCCGCTGCACCAAGAGATTATTTCTCAGCCGGAATATTTAGATGGTCAATATGACATTCACTGGTTAGAGCACTTTATGAAAACTCGCAAAAACAAATTCTAAATTTTATAAAAAATCCCAAGCGGAAACTTGGGATTTTTTTTGTGCCATAATGAGAAGGTGTAACAATATTATTTTTTTAATACCTTATTATCTCTAACTTCTAAAAATTGTGAAATATTTTGTATTGCGGAAAAATTCTGCGATTAGGTGGAGGTAATCCAAGCTTGTAAATGTAAGCCGGCAATTTTCAGCAAAAGGGCATCGCGTTTTTTGTCGTCCAAGTGAGTCGTAACTTCGTCCAAAAGCAAAATAGGCGCAAATCCTTTATCTAAAATCTGACATTTTGTTTGAGCCAGAATAATGCTGACCAACAAAGCTTTTTGCTCGCCGGTTGAGCAAAGTTCTGCCGGCATATTTTTTTTCTTAAAATAAACTTTAAAATCCGTACGGTTTACGCCATCCACATAATCGTTATATAAAACATTGCGGCGCTGTTTTGCCAACAGCTCTATATAAAATTGTTCGACTCTTACGGCCGGCAGTGTGTCGAGCATTTTTTCAATAGTGCCGTCCAGTTCGAGTCGTACGTCCGGAAAAATATCATCAGGTTCATGTTCTATAAAGGTGTTTAAACGGGCAATTAGTTCGCGGCGGGCAGCAGCTATTGCTACTCCAAGCGAAGCCATATCGGTTTCCACCGATTGCAGCCAATGTTCGTCGGCGTGTCCGGTTTTTAGAATCTGAAACCATTGCCGGTATAGATGTTCAAAATTTGCTGTTCGTTTGGCGTGTTCCAAATCAAAAGCATAGACTAACCGGTCTAAAAAACTGCGCCTCGGCTGTGTTCCTCCCAAAAAAAGCCTATCCATTTGCGGAGTAACCCAAATTGCCGACACATATTTGCCTAGTTCTGACTGTTGGGTTATTTTTTGCTGATTGATTTTAACGATTCGTCGCTCAAAATTTTTTATTTCGTCTTCTTCTGTGTCTTCCCGAAAATTTTTTTGCGTACCGGTGCCAATCAAATATTCTTCATTGTTTTTTAAAATTTCTGCAGCCACACTCCAGCCACCGTTAATGTTCAAAATTTCTTCTTCCGGCGGTAGGATTCGTTTTATATCGGCAAGTTTGGCACTGCGCAGTCCACGCCCAGGAGTTAAAAAAGAAATTGCCTCTAGAATATTGGTTTTTCCTGAGCCATTTTCGCCGGTAATTATAATCGGCGCAATATTTGCCTCGATTCGCAGATTGCGATAGTTTCTAAAGTCAGATAAAGTCAGGCGCGTGACACCTGACTTTTCTTGAGTAATTTCATTTAATTTAGCTGTTAATTCCGACAATTTAGACTCTCATCGGCATCAAAACGTAGATAGCGCTTGCATCAGAAGTGTCATGAATAACTGATGGAGATGCGCCGTCACTAAAACTAAATTTAGCCGTATCGCCTTTAATTTCAGATAAAATATCCAGCAAATAACGGAAGTTATAGCCTATTTCCAACGATTCGCTGTCATAAGTTGCTTCAACTTCTTCAATAGCACTGCCTAAATCCGGACTTGAAGTAGTGATAATCACATGATTTTTATTGGCAATCATTTTGATGGCGCGGGTACGTTCGGCTACCACAGATACACGGTCAACCGCTGTCGCTAAATCTTTTACATTCAATTCCAAAATCTTGTCATTATCGGTTGGAATAACTCGTTCATAATCTGGATAAGTACCGTCAATCAATTTAGAAGCCAGTGTAACATCTGCCAGCGTAAAGCGAACTTTACTATCAGACAAAGCAATTTGAATGGATTCGGCAGCAGTGTCATCTAACAATTTACGAATTTCGCCAACGGTTTTGCGCGGCAAAATAACACCTTCCATATTGGCAGCGCCTTCCGGTAACGGAGTTTCAACACAAGCCAAGCGGTGACCGTCAGTTGCAACAATGCGCAAAACTTTAGTTTCACCTTCATTTTTTGGGTGAATATATAAACCATTCAAATAATATCTGGTTTCTTCAGTAGAAGCGGCAAATTGCGTGCGGTCAATCACATCTTTCAGTTCGTCACGATTCATTTCAAAATTGGTTGGCAGAGCGTCGGTGGAAATAACAGGAAAGTCCTCAACTCCAATAGTGGAAAGCGAAAATTTAGAACGACCGGAAGCAATGCTGAGCTGTTCTTTTTCATCAGGGTAGGTCAGTTCAATTTCCGAACCGTCAGAAAGCTTGCGCACAATGTCATAAAGCATATGAGCTGGAGCGGTGATAGCGCCGTTTTCCAAAATTTTAGCGTCTACAATTTCGGTAATTTCCGTATCCATATCGGTTGCCTTAAAGCTGATACCTTCATTGCTTGCTTCGATTCTAACATTAGACAATACCGGAACGGTGTTTCTTTTTTTTATTATTTTTTGCACTTGTCTTAGAGTTTTCAATAAAACAGCTTTTTCAATTGTAAACTTCATTTCTTTTCACCAATTTTTAATGTTTCTACCAAATACAAAAACGACTCATCGTTTTCTTAAATCTCCTCAAAGAGTAGCAAAACTACAACAAAATAAGAAGTCAAAAAGATGAGTCGTCAACAATTTTTTTACTTAGTTTTCCAAAAGGTGGCGTAAGGCTTCTACGCTTTCGGAAAGCGATGTGTCTTCAACAATCAGTTCTTCTACTTTGCGGACAGCGTGCATAACCGTGGTGTGGTCACGGTCAAATTTGCGGCCAATCTCCGGCAATGAGCGCGAAGTCAGCTGTTTTGCCAAATACATGGCAATTTGACGCGGGCGGGCTACATTGCGAGCACGGCGTGAAGATTGCATCTCTTTGACCGAAATATTGAAGTATTCGGCAACTTTTCTTTGAATTTCATCAATTGTCGTTTTGCGGTCAATTGAGCGCAGCATATCCTTCAACACATCTTGTGTCATATCCAAAGTGATTTCGTGACCGGAAAGCAGTTGCGAATGTGCAGCGATTCGTTTTAATGAGCCTTCCAGTTCGCGGATATTAGAAGTGATTTTTTGCGCCAAAAAGTCAGCAACATTTTGCGGCAGATTAATACCCAGTTGAGCCGCTTTTTTGTTTAAGATGTCGACGCGCAAATCAAAATCTGTCGGCATGATATCAGCAGCCAATCCGCTGTTGAGGCGAGATTTTAAGCGAGCTTCTATGCCGTCTAAATCGTTTGGTGATTTGTC
>USCF01000067.1 GCA_900553115.1 uncultured Alphaproteobacteria bacterium | reverse complement strand
TTTCTCCTCAGCTTTATTGAGTTCTACTTGGTCTGTGATATTTAATTTATTTTCTAAAACCATATCAACACCTTTAAAATCTTTAGAACTTATAGCCTAAATTGAACAGATAGTAAACATTGCTCTTTTGTTCGAGCGGAGCGTTTACTGCAGCGCTGAGCGAAAGTTTTTTATAGTCGTATTGCGCTTTCATTGTCAGCAAACCGCTGTTACGCTGTAAACGATTACTGTTAATTTGATAAGAACCAAGCATATTGTCCATGGTCGCCATTGTTGAATATTTATCGCCAAATTCATGGAAATAGCGTCCGCCGGCAGTCAATAAAACAGATTGTTCTTTGCCGAGTTCAAATTCTCTTTTAATATCCATACCAATAACAGATTGAATAGACGTAACTTTATCGCTATCGGCTTTAAGTCCGCCGTTATTTTCTTTTAAGTCGTCAACGTTTACTTCGGTAATATTAGCGCCGACAACAGGCTCAATTTGCGCAACATCAATATCTATAGTTTGGCGCGTTTCGGCGTCAACACCATAGTAGTAGTTGGTTAAATCTGCCTTATAGGCTTTATCTACGCCGCTGCGGCTGTAGTGACCTTTGCCAAAGCCGACTTTAGGTTTAGCCATAGCGCGGAAATTATCGTTAGTGTAAGTCAGCGGAGCAAAAACTTCCAGCACATTGTTATAACGAGATGAATCATCATCAAAATCACTATCGCTGCGAGCCGCCGCCGCACCAAAACCAGCGCGCCAATTGTTGGCAATTTGATAGTCGCTGAAACCATAAACGGCTGTCACCTTATCTTTGTAGCCGGAAACATTGTTTTTGTTATCAAACTCTTGTTTATAAGCCATAACGTTAACTTTGGCTCGGTTGATTTCATTGGTTTGCGCTAAAATATCATCATTAGCCGCGCGGTTAATATTTGAAAGCAAATCCAAGTCTTGTTTTGCCAAATTTGGAATCATACTAAAGCCAAATTCGCGGTTTATTGCCAGATTAAACGCAGAAGCATGAGACGCGCCTTTTAAGGTGTTGAAAACGCCCTCGCCTTTTTGCGCCGCATAGTTAGTGCTTAAATAAGAAGCCAATTCTTTATCAGCAACAGTTTCTGCAAATGATTTCATTGTCATAATTACACCTGTGTTGCCGGATTCGTCGGCAGATTTTTCTGCGTTAAACATATAAGAACCGGAAATCACATTTAAACCTTCGTCTTTACCAATAAATGAGTTATCATTGCGATAGGTTGTCTCAAAGCCGTTTTGAGTTATGTCCGCATCTGCAACAACATTACCTTTAAAGCTTTTTGCTTGATAAGAACCGTTTTTACTGATTACAATTTTGCTATTTTCAGATGCAGCGGAATCAAAATTCATAACCGTATCGGTTTTAACTACGCCGCTATTTTTGAATACTCCACCTGATTTTACTAAAATTCCTGCAGAAAGTGATGCGGTACTACTGGTGGTAGATTTTTTATCTTCCACATTTCCACTATATTGATTAGCTCCGTTTACAAAATCAACGGTACCGGTATTTTTAGCCGTTCCATTTTCTTTTACTATAATAGCATATATATTGCTGCTTCCTACCCCAGTATTTTGTCTTAGACCATCAACATGGATAGTTCCGCTGTTGGTAAATTCACCACTTTCTACCAAAACCGCGCTTGGTGTATTATTGCTATCCTCTCCTTTACCAAACATATATATTTTTCCGCTGTTTGTTGCCGAGCCATTTTTTATACGAATACCATAGCCGCTTTTTATTCCTTCGCTATCCACAACGAAACCATCACCGCTGGCTGTGCCGCCAGAAACTATAGTTCCGCTGTTGGTGAATTCTCCGCCTTCAATATAAACACCGGTGCTGTTATCGCCTTTTATCCAAATTTTACCTTCATTAGTGGCCGACGCTCCGGAGCTGGAGCCGCTGCTCTTGGAAGAAGTTGATGATATATATATGCCAGTGCTGTCGGTATAATTTTTACCTATAGTTATAATACCACCGGTACCATTTGTGAATTTTGCATTACCAGTAAGGTTTACGCCTTTACCAGTAAGGTTAACGTCTTTACTAGATGAAGAGTTCATATCAATTTTACCGTTATTTTTAATTTCACCGCCGCTGGCGTCAATACCGATATTATTTGAACCGTTCAAATTTATGATGTTTTCATTTGTGATTTTGCTGCTATCACCGGCTATTATACCTGTTCCGCCTTTAGAATTTAAATTTATAGTTCCATTATTGGTTACAGTTCCGCCTTTTGATGCGTCTATCACCGTCCCGCTGTTTGAAAGTGTGAGTTCTGACGATTTATCTATAGTAACAGTGCTGCCGCTGGCAAGTCTTGCTAAAGTGCCTTGATTGAGCGTTTGCCTTGTTTTTAAAGTTAAATTACCAGAAACATAATAGAAAGACATTGTTGAAGCAGCATTTGGATTACAACCTTCTCCACCTGTGCAGACATCAACAATTCCAGGGTTTTCGATGGTTGCTGTACCGCTGATTTGAAAGGCCACCGCGTTTGTGCCATAAATTTTAATTAAATTATTTTTAATTACCGCTCCGGTTTGTCCCTCGCCGTCACCTTTTGAATAAATACCAATATTGTTGTCGCCGTAAATATTGATAATACCATTGTTATATAAATAACTGTTTCCGGTAGCGTAAAGACCAAATGAGTTATGGCCTTTTACATTAATCACGCCGGTTTCATTGTTGATAACGCTGGAAATACTGGTAGAAACGCTCGCCATACCAACGGAATAACCGGATTCAACATTTATTGTTCCGGCATTGGTTATATTCGCCGTGATAATAGTGTCGCTACCCAAATACATACCGGCGTTTACAAAGTTATTGCCAACATTTTTATTATTATCTTTATCTTTGTTGGAAATTAGGTCGATAGTTCCGCCGTTATAAGCAGTTCCTTGCTTTGTTTCCACCGACATGGCTGCAGAATTTGCGGTTACCAATCTTATTTGACCGTAGTTCTCAATTCTTTCGGTTCCGCTTGAAGTTGCGCTAGCCGAAGGAGATTTTGTGCTCATAATGTGTTGAGTAATGTTTAAATTATATGAATCTGCGGCTAAACCTGAATTGTCTGAATCTGAACTGCTGCCGGAAGATGAATTATCACCTCCGGTAGAAGAGTTTGCAGTTGCTTCATAATATATGGTGCCGTTATTTATCAGATTGCTGTAATTACCGCTGAAAATTTTGGTTCCTATTGCACTTTTATAAACATTAATTGTGCCGTCATTTTGCAAAATTGTTCCGCCGCTAAAGTCATTTTTCATGGCCACGGATTCAGAAGAATATATGTCAATAACACCCTCGATGCTATTGGTTAAACTTGTTAAAGTACTGTCGCCGGAACCATAGATACCTATGTTTTTTGTGTAATATGTATTATCTTCCGAACCTAAGCGGATTTCGCCGTTATTAATTACTTTACCGCCGTTATATGAGGCCATGCCATAGCCGTTGCTAGCTTTCAGCTCAATGGTTTTATTATTGGTGAGGGTTGGCTTGTTTGTGGTATATAATCCAGAAACGGTACCGTTGCCTTCCACCGCAATCATACCATAAGTTATTCTTGAGTTTGTGGCATTTGTATTGATTAAAATATTTTTATTATTTGTTATTGCTCCGCTGTGTACAGACTGCATACCTGCGGCCACGGCAACATTGCTGCTAGACGAGCTAGAAGAAGAGTTATCGGTTAACACAATTTCTATAGTGCCGTTATTTTCTGCCGTTGTATTGGCGTCCGAACGCATACCGACAATACCACCCAGGCCTTTGCGCAGAGTTTTGGTGGTGTCAAAGGTGTAATTTCCGGTATAACCAAGCTCTATAGTGCCTTTGTTATTTAAAACAGCTTTATCGGCGCGCTGAATGTTTTTGGAACCGTTCATAAAACCGTCGTCCAAATAGCTGCCCATACCGATAAGGTTTACTTTTATTTCCGACGCAGCGGCACCGGCGTCACCGGCGCTTAGCTTTATTTTACCGTTATTAGTAGCTGTTGTTTTTTCGTTTACGGCGGTAGAACCTGTATTTAATATCATTGTTTCCATACCGACAAGAGTTCCGGAAACAGCAGTGGAAGATGTAGTTGTTGTAGCTTCGGCAGATAAAATACCACCAATGACATTACCGCTGTTGTTGGTTTTTTTATCGGTTTCTTTAGTCGGATCTGTACTGGCTTTTATAGCTGTTCCTTGTATATCTCCGTTATTATCGATAGTTGAAGCGCTATCAGCATACATACCTATAACCAGATTATTTTCATCAAAACCGGAAAAGTTTAAATCAATACCGTTTGTGGCTGAGTTATTAATAACTCCTTCTCCGTTGTTATGGGCATCAGAATGGTTGCTGGCAATCATTCCGATAGAATTGTTGAAAGCGTCAACATTTATATATCCGCCGTTTATCACATTACCTTTGGTCACAGCGGCCATACCTGCGGCACCAGAGCTGACTTCTATTTTTGAATTTTCTGAGTTGGCGTATGAACCATTATTTATAGCTTCCAAACCAATATTCAAAGATTTTCCGGCTTCTACGACATTTTTATTAAAATTAATTTGGGCTGTTTTTTTCAAATCAGTGTTAGAAACTTTCAATAAACTGTCCTTATTAATTGCTTGTGAACCGCTTACATTTTTGGTGCTTGAAGAAATATTTTCACCAATATAATTGTAGCTTTCTTTTTCTCCGCTGCTGCTGCCACCGCCGCCGCCACCGCTCATGGCTATTGCGGCAATACCTCCTCCTAAAGCAAGACCGCCTAAGAGCCACCAAGTTGTCGGAGAAATTTTATATTCTTCTTTCCCCATAGTTCCATAAGCTTCACGAGGTGTAGCCGTAACCGAAACAGCTTTTGACGAGTTTACAAAATTTTCATAATAAGCAATTCTTTGTACACAAGGGTGACGAGGGTTAGCTCCTGCAGCGCGAAAAGCGTTATAGGTGTAGGCGTCACGGTGCTGAGCGGCCACACATAAGCCGGTATCGCCGTTTTGGTTAACGCTATCTATGTTCATACCTCGTCTTACAGAGGCGCGTAAAGCTTCAACATCACCATTTTGCGCTAAGTTATACATTTTAGAAAAAGATAACGGCGACAGGTTATAGGCATAAACCCTTGACGGTGTAACAGATATACTGAAAGACGCCAAAGAAATTAAACCAATGGTTTTGATTAAAAGCTTATTTTCAAACATATTAAACCTCGTTAAAAACAAAAATTTACTTCATTCTAAATTAAAGAATTTAAATTTTGATTAAGGTACAAGGCGGAAGATAAATAAAAATGCTCTGTTTCACATGAAACAGAGCCGAGTAATTAATTTTTATTAGTTGTATTAATTGCAATTTTTTTGAATTTTTGTTTTTCAACCTGAGTTTTAGGTATCAAAACAGACAGCACGCCATTAGCATAGGTTGCGGCTGCGTTATCATAAGCCAAATCCCAAGGCAAAGGGATAGTTCGCTTAAACATACCGTATGAAATTTCGGAAAAATAAGAGTTTTTTGCCGCTGCGGGGGTGGTGTTTTTCTTTTCGCCGCTGATAGATAAATATCCGTCGGCAGAAATTTGTAAATCAATATCGTTTTCGGCAATTCCCGGAAGCTCGGCTGTGACATTTATAGAATCTTTATTTTCAACAACTTGAATACGAGGTTCTAAATCTTCAACCAAATTTTCTGGCATATCAGTATAATTCCAAAAATAATTCATAAAGTTGCTAAAATCGTTGTTGTTATGATTATAAGCAGCTGTTTCGCTATGGCGGCTGCGGCTGTTGGTGCCGCTCGCCGTCAAATTTTTCATATCAAAACCTATTTGCTGATAGAAATTTCATCAATTTCTTCCATTTCCGAAGCTGAATTGCAGCCACAGCCGCAACCGCCTTTAGAAACTGTTGGTTGTGCTTTTTGAGATGATTTTTTGTTATCATAAGATTTTGATTCTTTTTTCATTTTTTTCTCCTCTTAATTTGTTTCAAAAACATAACATTTTGCTGTTACGTTCAAAAAGATAAGGTCTATTTGCTCAAATCAAAGATAACCGTTTGGTTAGATTTTTTTGCTTTCATGGTAACTTTTTTCGGTAGCTTGCAGATAATGTCAAATACGCTAATAATATTTTGGTTATTAATGCTTATTCGTTAAAAATTGAAAATGTTTGCAAAATCTCTTGCCTTTTATTTGATAAAAAACTAAATAAATTATGTAACGAAAGATATTTAAG
>USCF01000066.1 GCA_900553115.1 uncultured Alphaproteobacteria bacterium | reverse complement strand
TTCTCCATCGCCGAAAGTATTTATACTGTTTTGATGTTTCTTATGACCATATGGGGGACAATTGCCGCTTATTATCAAGGAATTTGGAATAAATTGGTGCATATATTCAATCACTATCACTCAGAAATCATAAAAACCGAACATACTGAAACTCTAAAAAATCCAGAAAAACAAGACAGTAGTTCTAAAAACATTGATAAGTAAAAAATATCCTTTACATTTCAAAAGTAATTTTATTTAACAGACTTTCAAAAAAGGCTTGCATTACCTTGGCTACAAATGATTGGGGCTGCGGCAGTTTCTTTTATTATACTCAAGCCAACAAATCTTTCAGTTTAGCGATTGTCTTTTTCAAAACCGCGATGCGTTCGCTATATTGTGATAGATCTTTAGAAACAAACAATTTTTGATCCGGACGGATTTGCAGCACACCAAACGATTTTGTCACCAAATCAATCAATTTATCCGCCGCGGCAAAAGTATTGTTGCGGAAAGCTATCAAAATTCCTTTGGCGCCGGCGTCTACTTTTGCCACATTAGCGGCATAGCAGAGCTGCTTGATTTCTATGGTTTGCAACAAATTTTCCACCTCTTGCGGAATTGGTCCAAAACGGTCGATCAGTTCTTCACGCATATCCAGCAATTCGTCTTTATCCTTTAATGAGCCAATACGTTTATACAATCCCAAACGCACGCCCAAATCTTTGACATAGCTTTCCGGAATCATCAGCGGCACACCGGTTGTAATCTGCGGTGCCCAATCCGTATCGGCCGCAGTTTGCGCTTCTTCCGCCTGTCCGGCTTTTTGGCGAGCGATTTCTTCTTCAAGCATGTGCTGATACAAAGCGATACCCACATCTTTAATGTGTCCGGACTGTTCTGTTCCCAGCACATTGCCCGAACCGCGGATATCCAAATCGTGACTGGCCAAAGAAAAACCGGCGCCCAGCGTATCCAAAGCCTGCAAAATGTTCAGACGTTTTTCTGCCACCGGATTGAGTTTTTTGCGCGCCGGAACCGTGAAATAGCAATAACCGCGAACTTTTGAGCGCCCTACCCGACCGCGCAGTTGATACAGCTGCGCCAAACCAAACATATCGGCGCGATGAATAATCATTGTGTTTACGCGCGGCATATCAATACCGGACTCAATAATGGTGGTAGAAAGCAAAACATCATATTTGCCATCGGCAAAATCGCACATAATATCTTCCAGCTGCTTAGCCGGCATTTGTCCGTGCGCCACCGCAATTTTCACATCAGGCACCAAGTTTTGCAAAGTTTCCAAAATTTCGGCAATATCCGACACTCTCGGACACACAAAAAATGTTTGTCCGCCGCGGAATTTTTCACGATAAATCGCCTCTTTTATCATCACTTTGTCAAACGGCATCACAAAAGTACGGGCGGCCAGTCTATCCACCGGCGGCGTGGCGATAATGCTGAGCTGTTTAACACCGGTCAGCGAAAGCTGCAAAGTTCTAGGTATAGGGGTTGCGCTCAAAGTTAAAACATGTACATCAGATTTCAGCGCCTTGATTTTTTCTTTATGCGCCACGCCAAAATGCTGTTCCTCGTCCACAATCAGCAAACCTAAATTGCAAAACTGCACATCTTTAGAAAGCAAAGCGTGCGTGCCAATCACAATTTCCACCGAACCTTCGGCCAATCCTTGTTTGGTTTCGCGCACTTCTTTCGGCGTGCTTAAACGAGAAAGCATCCGCACACGGATTGGAAAACCTTTCATTCGCTCGGCAAAATTGAGATAATGCTGACGCGCCAGCAAAGTTGTTGGCACAATCAACGCCACTTGCGCTCCCGACATTGCCACAGTAAACGCCGCGCGCAATGCCACTTCGGTTTTGCCAAACCCCACATCGCCGCAAACCAGCCTATCCATCGGTTCGCCCGCGCCCAAATCCTGAATCACGTCTTTTATGGCGTGCAGCTGGTCATCGGTTTCGCTATATGGAAACTTAGCGCAAAATTCATCATACGCTCCCCCCGGCGCAATAAACACATCAGCGGTTTTCAAGTGTCTTTCGGCGGCTATTTTAATCAGTTTTTCGGCTATATCTTTGATTTTTGCTTTTACTTTGGCTTTTTTAGCCTGCCAAGCCGCCCCGCCCAACACATCAAGCTGCACATTTTCATCATCTGAACCATAGCGGGAAATCACATCAATATTTTCTACCGGCACAAACAACTTATCATCGTGAGCATACACAATTTTCAAACAATCGTGCGGCGCACCGCCGGCCATAATATTTTCCAGTCCCAGAAAACGCCCGATACCGTGTTCAATATGCACCACCAATTCGCCCACGCTCAAAGACGACACATCAGCGATAAAATCTTTTGAACTTGCTTTTTTAACTTTGCGATGCTGACGCTCGCCCAAAATATCCTGCTCCGATATCAGGCAATATTCGTCATCTCTGAACCCGTGCGCCAACTCGGCAATAACCAACGCAATTTTCTTTTGCGCGCAAATTTGCAGAGCTTCCGCCCAAGTATCGGCCAACGCCGTGTTTTTGATGTCATAATCCGCCATCAATGAACGCAAGCGTTCGCGCGAACCTTCGGCATAGCAGCAAATTATCCGCTTTAATTTGCCGTTTTCCGCCAAATAGTCGCGCAATTCTTCATAAACGGCGGCGCTGCTTATGTGTCTGGCATGGGCAAAATCTCGTCCCGGAATGGTTTTCAGCTCAATCACATTATCATTGGCGCTGACAGCCAGAGGAGTTAAAAACGTGGCTTGCCGTTCTTCAAGCTTGGTCGTAAAATCCGCCGCCGACATATAAAGTTTCTCCGGCGGCAAAGGACGATACGCTTCAGTATCATTTTTGCTTTTAACCTGCAGCGCTTCTAAACGCGCCTCATAATAATCGGCAATACCCTCGGTTTTAGATTTCAAAGCTTCTTCGGTGTTTTTACCGGCCACGACTTGCGCATTCGGCAAATAATCAAACAAAGTCGGCAAAACATCGTTATAAAACAACGGCAGCCAATTTTCCATACCAATATATTTTTGCCCGTTAGAAATTGCCTCGTATATTTCATCGTGCAAACCGTCTGCGCCAAACAGCTCACGATATTGTTCACGGAAATTGCGGATAGTGTTGGCGTCTAAAAGCACTTCGCTTGCCACCTGAAATTCATATTGCTGCAAATCTCCGATAGTACGTTGGCTCACCGCGTCAAAAATACGCAGCCGCTCCACTTCGTCATCAAACAAATCAATACGCAGCGGGTTATCCATACCGCTTGGAAAAATATCGGTAATATCTCCGCGCACGGCGTATTCCCCCGGTTCCATAACTTGTTCCACCCGAGTATAGCCATTCAGCGAAACATAGTGCAAAAAGCTATCAAAATCCAGTTTTTCGCCCACTTTCACTAATTTGCGGGCATTGCGGAAAATTTTTGCCGGCGCCAGTTTTTGCAGCACCGCACCAATAGATGTAACAACGACTAAAGGAGCTTTGCCCTCGTAAAAAACAATTTTCGCCAACGTTTCAATACGCTTGGCTAAAAGCGCGCTGTTTGGCGAAACACGGTCATAAGGCACCGTATCCCACGCCGGAAATTCCAAAACTTCATATTCCTGATGCAAAAAACGCAGCATCGCCGCCGTCTGCGCCAAACTCACACCATCGCTGGCAATATACAGCACCGGCTTTTTCGCATTGGCAATCTGCGCCAAAACAAAGGCTTCATAACCATCGGCAACTGAAGAAACTGTCTCCCCCGCCCAAACATTCACATCTTTACGCATAATCACGCTTTCCTGTTTACTTTTTGTTATAAAATATATACAATACAGCCATTAACGCAACAAAAAAAAGACAAATTCACAATGCGACCGACTATTTTATATCCGCTTTTTGCCCCTATCAACACCCTTAACGGCGTGGGCGATAAATACGCTAAACTTGTGGCTAACCTATGCGGCGAACGCGTGGTGGATTTGCTATGGCATTTACCATCGGGAATAATCGACCGCCGCTGTAATCTGCCTTTGATTTCCGCCACAGAAGGTCATATTTGGACAGGCAAAGTGCGCGTTATAGAGCATAAAGCACCGCAAACACGCAAACAGCCCTATCGCATTGCCGTTGACGACGGTACGGAGCAGCTGATTTTGATTTTTTTCAAAACTTATGGCGACACGCTGACACGTATTTTTCCGGTTGGCGCCGAAAAAATTATTTCCGGTAAGCTGGAACGCTTTAACAACAGCTGGCAAATGCCGCACCCCGACTATGTGGTTGACGCCGCCAAACCGCAGCAAATGCCGCAAATAGAAACCGTATATCCGCTGACCGCCGGCGTCACCAACAAAATGCTGAATAAACTGATGACACAAGCTCTGGGTTTGACACCGCCGCTGAATGAATGGCTGAACACAGAGTTTTTAAAACAACAGAATTTTCCAAGCTTCAACCAAGCCTTAGAGCAGGCTCATCACCCTCAGACTTTGGACGATTTATCGCCAAATTCAACCGCGCGCCGCCGTTTGGCTTATGATGAACTGCTGGCTAATCAGCTTTCTCTCGCCATTGTGCGTGAACGTCTGAAACATCAAAAAGGTCGGGCTTTGCAAGGCGATGGACATTTAAAAAAGCGCTTAGCCGAAATTATGCCCTTCCAATTAACCTCGGCACAACAACGGGTTATAGCCGAAATTGAAAGTGATATGTTCTCTGAATACAGAATGTTACGCTTGTTACAGGGAGATGTCGGTTCCGGCAAAACCATTGTTGCGCTTTATACCATGCTGAATGCCGTGGAATGCGGCGCGCAGGCGGCAATTATGGCGCCTACTGAAATTTTAGCCCAACAGCACTATGAAACCATTGCCGAGCTATGTTCGCAAATCGGGGTAAAAACAGCATTGCTGACCGGAAATGTCAAAGGAAAATCCCGTCAACAAATCTTAGACGCCTTGCAAAACGGTGAAATAGATATTTTAATCGGTACTCACGCTTTGTTTACGGAAGATGTGACTTTCAAAGATTTAGCCTACGCCGTGGTTGACGAACAGCATCGTTTCGGCGTCAAACAGCGCCTAAGCCTTTCGCAAAAAGGCAAATCTTGCGATGTTTTAGTGATGACCGCCACGCCGATACCGAGAACTTTAGTTTTAACCCAATTCGGCGATATGGATTATTCTAAAATAGACGAACTTCCGGCCGGACGCAAGCCTGTTACCACTACTGTTATGCCGCTCAGCAAAATTCACGAAGTTGTTGACGCTCTAAAACGTAAATTGCAAACTCAAACACAGGCGTATTGGGTTTGTCCGCTGGTTGAAGAGTCGGAAAAAATTGACCTTTCCGCCGCCAAAGAACGCTATGAAAGCCTGCGGCAAGAATTTGGCAATATTGTAGGCTTGGTGCATGGCAAAATGAAAGAAAGCGAAAAAAACGCGATTATGGAACAGTTTAAGAGTGGTAAGTTAAAGCTTTTGGTTTCTACCACCGTGATAGAAGTCGGCGTAAATGTGCCAAACGCTACTGTTATGATTATTGAACACGCCCAACGCTTTGGATTGGCGCAACTGCACCAACTGCGCGGACGCATCAAGCGCGGTTTTGAGGCCTCGAGCTGTATTTTGATGTACGGCTATCCGCTCAGCGATGTTTCTCGCTCACGCCTGAACATCATGAAACAGACCGAAGATGGCTTTTTAATCGCCGAAGAAGACTTAAAACTGCGCGGCGGCGGTGAAGTTTTGGGTACGCGGCAATCAGGTTTCAGCAGCTTTAAGGTGGCGGATTTAAGCGTGCACGGTGATTTGCTTTTGACCGCCTCAAAAGACGCGGCTCTTATTCTAAATCAGGATAAAAACCTATCAACTCCGCGCGGTGCTGCTCTGCGCACACTAATGTATCTATTTGAACGCGACGAAGCCATTAAGACATATCTGGCAGGATAGCTCCAAATCTAATGACAGCACGTGAAATGCGTCTAGATATTTCTATTGCAAAAATTACCATTAATACAATTAGTTATATTTTCAAATTTAAGTAATTTATCAACTGCTTTTGCAACTTCTTCAGCCGTATAATTACGATAGCAAAAGTCCAAACGGAAATAATCCGGCTGCAAATCTTTAGCCTCAGCCGCAATACAATACGGAGCTGCATCAAACATCATTATCTGACAATCACGAGATAACGCTTTGTATTTATGTCCTTTTTGTTCCATATCAAACCATTTTTCGCCATGCGCGCAACTGCCTGCGCCTCAGCCCCTACAGGCATCATCATGCAGAGCACAGAAACCATTAGAGTAGATATCTTTCTCATTATATGA
>USCF01000065.1 GCA_900553115.1 uncultured Alphaproteobacteria bacterium | reverse complement strand
CGGAAAAGGTGAATCTCTTGGAAAAATGGAAAAAATAGACGAGAGGGGATTTTTTCAGAAAAATTTTGATAAAACAGAAGAGTTTGCTTATCGTTTTAAAATTACCAATGATAAAGGTCATGAATATATGGCGGAAGATACCTATAGTTTTCCGTCAACAATCGGTGATATTGATGAATATTTGTTTGCTCAGGGCAATCACCGCGAAATTTATAAAAAGCTCGGTTCTCATATTATGGAGATTAACGGGGTTAAGGGCGTGGCTTTTGCCGTGTGGGCGCCAAACGCCAAACGCGTGTCGGTAATAGGTAGTTTCAACAACTGGGACGGCCGTGTAGACGTGATGCGCAAGCATATTAACTGCGGTGTGTGGGATATATTTATTCCGGGGTTGGTAGAAGGCGAATATTATAAATTTGAAATCAAAACTCAAGACGGTAGAATCTTGACCAAATCTGATCCGGTTGGCACATATGCCGAAGTGCGCCCGAATACGGCGTCTATTGTGTATGATATCAACCACTATCAATGGAATGACGGCGAATGGATGAAATATCGCGAAAACAGCAACACTTACGACCGCCCGATGTCTATTTATGAAGTGCATTTGGGCTCTTGGCGGCGCAAAGGCGATAATGGCAGCGAATTTTTGACCTATCGCGAATTTGCCGAAAGATTGGTGCCGTATGTCAGCAACATGGGCTTTACACATGTTGAATTTTTACCGTTGTGCGAGCATCCGCTGGACGCTTCTTGGGGCTATCAAATAACCGGCTTGTTTGCTCCGACTTCGCGTTTTGGCACGCCGGACGATTTCCGCTATATGATTGATAAATTCCACCAAGCAGGTATCAGCGTTATTATGGACTGGGTTCCGGCGCATTTCCCAAAAGATGCTCATGGTTTGGCCGAGTTTGACGGCACCTGCTTGTACGAACACTCTGATCCACGCAAAGGCGAACATAAAGATTGGGGAACTAAAATCTATAACTATGGCCGTACGGAAGTTTGCAATTTGCTGTGCGCCAGCGCTTTGTATTGGCTGAAAGAATTTCATATTGACGGGTTGCGTGTTGACGCAGTGGCTTCTATGCTCTATTTGGACTATTCGCGCAAACAGGGCGAATGGGTGCCGAATGTTTACGGCGGCAACGAAAATTTGGAGGCAATCGCTTTTATCCGCAAAATGAACGAGATGGTTTATACGCAAACCAAAGGCACTATTACCTGCGCCGAAGAATCTACTGCATGGCCGATGGTTTCACGTCCGGTTTCTGCCGGTGGTTTGGGCTTTGGCTATAAATGGAATATGGGCTGGATGAACGATACGTTGCGTTATATCAGCCATGAGCCGGTACACCGCAAATATCATCATGGTTTGCTGACATTCGGTTTATTATATGCGTTTAACGAGAACTTTATTTTACCGATTTCTCATGATGAGGTTGTGCATGGTAAAGGTTCTATGCTTGAAAAAATGCCTGGCGACGAGTGGCAGAAGTTTGCTAACTTGCGCGCTTATTATGGCTTTATGTGGACACACCCAGGTAAAAAACTTTTGTTTATGGGCAATGAGTTTGCTCAAGATTGGGAATGGAACAGCGATGAGAGCCTGCGTTGGTTTTTGCTGGACTATCCAATGTATAAAGGTATGCAAAACTGCGTACGCGATTTGAACTTGATGTATAAAGGCAATGAGCCTTTGTATGAAGAAGATTTTGACTCTCGCGGTTTTGAGTGGATAGACCATTCAAATTGTGATGACAGTGTAATATCTTATATCCGCAAAGGGCATAATCCCGATGATTATTTGGTTGTTGTTTGCAATTTTACACCGGTGGTGCGTCATAACTATCGCATAGGGGTAAGCGAGGCTTGTGCTTATCAAGAAATTTTTAATAGTGATGATAAAAACTATTGGGGAAGCGGCGTGCGTAATGAAGGACCTCAACAGGCGCAGAATTGCAGTGTTAGCGGCAGACCGTATTCTATAGAATTGGTGTTGCCTCCGCTTTCTACCATTGTGCTGAAACCTATTCGCTAAAACAACAATATAAGGAAATTAAATGAACAAAGACATAAAAGTTTTTAATGGCAAACCCTATCCATTAGGGGCTGTGTGTGACGAAAAAGGTGTGAATTTTGCGCTGTTTTCCGCCAATGCCGAAAAGGTTGAACTTTGTTTGTTTGATGAAAGCGGCTCTAAAGAATTGCAGCGTTTTCCGATTTTGGAAAATGACAACAATATTTGGCATATTTATTTGCAAGGAGTAAAAGCCGGTCAGCTTTATGGATATCGGGTTTATGGTCCGTATGAGCCGGCAAAGGGAAAACGATTTAATCCAAATAAATTACTGATGGATCCGTATGCTAAAAAACTGAGCGGTGAAATTATTTGGAATAAGGCTTTATTCGGATATGATACCGACAGCGAAGACAAAGATTTGTCGTTTAGTACGCTGGACAGCGCTCCTTATGTGCCAAAGTCGGTGGTGGTTGATGATACATTTGAGTGGGGAAATGATACCGCACCAAAAGTAGAAAGCGGAAAGCGGGTTATTTATGAAATGCACGTCGGCGGCTATACCAAACTTCATCCAAGGGTAGAAGCCTTTCAGCGCGGTAAGTTTTTGGGCTTGACGGCTAAAAGCGTGGTCAATTATTTGAATTGGCTTGGGGTGACTTCGGTTGAGCTGCTGCCGGTGTTTGCTTTTTTTGGCGAAAAGCATGGCATGTATATTGATAATTATTGGGGCTATGAAACGCTTTCTTATTTTGTGCCAGAAGCCAAGTATTTGGTTGAAAATAATTTAGATGAATTCAAACAAATGGTGAAAACTCTGCACGCCAATAATAAAGAAGTTATTTTGGACGTGGTTTATAATCACACAATTGAAGGCAACCAAATGGGACCTACTTTGTGCTATCGTGGTATAGATAACGAAAGCTATTATACTCTGCAGGAAAATCCGCGCTTTTATTTTGATAGTACCGGTTGCGGCGCTTCCTTTAATTTGCAAAACCCGTATGTTTTGACTTTGGTTATGGATTCAATGCGCTATTGGGTTGAAAAAATGCATGTCGATGGTTTTCGTTTGGATTTAGCCTCGAGTTTGAGCAGAGTACGCGGTGAATTTACACAAGACAGCGGCTTTTTGCTGGCGGCCAGACAAGATGAGGTTTTGCGCAAAGTAAAGATAATTGTAGAACCATGGGATGCCACTATGGATGGCTATCGTATCGGCGGTTTTCCGCCGTCGTGGCTTGAGTGGAACGATCGTTACCGTGATGTGGTGCGCCGTTTTTGGCGTGGTGACCACAAACAAGTAGGAGAATTGGCAAGCCGCTTATCCGGTTCTAGCGATATTTTTGGTTATGCTAACCGCGACATAGACAGCAGTGTAAATTTTTTGACGGCGCATGACGGCTTTACGTTGCGAGATTTGGTCAGTTATAACAATAAACACAATATGGTTAACGGTGAAAACAACCGCGACGGCAATGATTCTAACTGGAGTTGGAATTCCGGAGTTGAAGGCGAAACTCAAAAAACTGCGGTTTTAGAAAATCGAGATTTGCGAACAAAGGCCTTATTGACAACGCTTTTAATGTCTTTTGGCACGCCAATGCTGGTGGCCGGAGATGAATTTGGCAACACGCAGTTTGGCAATAACAATCCGTATTGTCAAGACAATGTTTTGACATGGATTGTTTGGGACGCCATCAGGCAAAAAGACAGAGAATTGGTGCGCTACGTCCGCCGTCTGATTCAGCTGCGGCAAAAAATGGACGTGTTCAATCGCAAAAAATTTTTCAGCGGAAAATTAATTGAAAAGTACGCTCGTTATGATGTGAAAGATTTGATGTGGTATCGTGATGACGGAATAGAATTCCAAAATCCGGATTGGTATATGGAAAATCGCAAAAGTCTGGCTTGTTTGATTTATGGCGAACCGGTTGCTTATTTTGTGATTTATAACGCTAATGATAAACCGGTTGATTGTATTTTACCTGATTTTTTGCACAAAACAAAAGTAACTTTGGTGCTTGACAGCAGTGAAGAAATTAAAGCGGATACGCCTATAGAAACAGATAAAATAGAAGTGCCTGCTTGGTCGGTTTGGGTGTTGGATTTGAAAAGAACGGAGAAGTAAATGCAAAATAGTTGGAATTTGCTTTTGAATAAGCTTGGCGTAGCCAAAAGTTATACTGACGCGGCGCAAAATCGCAAAGAATATGTGACCGATGATGAAACGTTGCTAAAAATTGTCAACTATTTAGGATTTAAGCTCGATAAAATAGAAGACAGTGAAAAGCTGCTGGCAAAATTGGAAAAAGAACGCTGGTTGTATGCGTTGGAGCCGATTTATGTGTTGCGTGCAGATAGCTTGAAATTTGATGTTGTGTTGCCGAAATCTGAAGCTGACAATATTGAATTGGTTATAAAAAATCAGCAAACCGGTGCCGAACCGACAGTTTTTTATTCTTATAAAATTAGGGAAGAAAAAATGTTGGGGCGCAAAGAGTATGCGCGTATAGAAATTGTTTTTGACAGTACTTTAGAGCCGGAATATTATGATGTGGACCTGAAAGCCGGAAATTGCAAGGCGCATACGGTTTTGGCCATTACGCCGGATAAATGCTATGAGCCGGAATATTTGCAAAATCATAAGATTTGGGGTATGGCTATACAGCTTTATTCGTTAACCAGCGAGCGTAACTGGGGAGTGGGAGATTTTACGGATTTGGCAAATTTAGTGGATTTGTGTGCGCGACAAGGAGCAAATATTATTGGTCTAAATCCGCTGAATGTTCTGTTTCACGATTTTCCCGAAAACGCCAGCCCGTATTCATCTATTAGCCGTTTGTTTTTGAATCCGATTTATATAGATGTGGAAAAAGTCGGCGGCTATAAGCCGGAATATTTAGCCGGTAAAGAAGCAGAATTAGAACAGCTGCGTGCGGTGGAAAATATTGATTACACCGGCGTGTATAATTTCAAAATGCAGATTTTGCAAAAAATTTATGATGAGACATTTGCCAAGCTGGAAAAGTCGTCAGCGTATCAAAAATTTGAAAAGAAAAATAAAGAAGATTTAGAAAATTTGGCCACTTACCAAGCGCTTTATTCGTCGCTCTGTCATTCGGTTTATGGCGGTTGGAGAGCTTGGCCAAAAGAGCTGAAAAATCCGCAGTCGCCGGAGGTGAAAAAATTTAAGACAGAAAATCACAAGGCGGTGAATTTCTTCAAATTTTTGCAATATTGGGCGGAAAAACAGCTTGAAGATGTGCAGAAAAAAATTGAAGAACGCGGTTTGAAAATCGGCTTGTATCGTGATTTGCCGGTTGGATTGTGCAAGGACAGCGCCGAACTGTGGAGCGAAAATGATTTATTTATTAAAGATTGTGGGGCAGGGGCTCCGCCGGATATTTTCTTTCCGACTGGTCAAAAATGGTGCTTGGGTGCGTTTAATCCATATAAATTAAAAGCCAATGCCTATCGACCATTTATAAAAATTCTGCGGGCGGCGATGGAAAACGCCGGAGCAATCCGCATTGACCATGTGATGAGTTTGCAGCGTTTATATATTATTCCAGACGCTTCAGAAAAAGGCACCTATGTTTATTATCCGTTTGCCGATATGCTTGGTATTTTGGCGCTGGAGAGTTATTTACATAAATGTATAGTGGTGGGTGAAAGTATTGGTAACGTGCCGGAAGGTTTTATTGAAGCAATACAAGAGCGCGGAGTGTATTCGCTGAGTGTGTTGTGGTCAGAGCGTTGGAACGGCAGCGGACCATTTAAATTGCCGCAGGATTTTGCGCCGCACACATTCTGTTCTATCGGTACGCATGATATGGCGCCGCTCAAAATGCGCTGGTTTGGCGGCGATATAGAAACTATGTATAACCTGAAAATGCTGACTGAGGCTGAACGTCAGAATCAATATAAGGGCAGGGAGGCGGAGCGTCGCTGCTTGCTAGATGCTTTGGACTATACGCATTCTTGGTCGGCAGATAGAACGCGTCAAGGTGATTGCTTATATGGAGAAGGGTATCCAAACGGTATTATGGAAGCGACAGAGCGGTATTTGTCTTCTAGTACCTGTGCGGTATTTTTAGCGCAGCCGGAAGATATTTTTGGCGTAAATGTGTTGCAGAATCTGCCAGGGACGGATAGGGATAAGCACCCTAATTGGCGCCGTAAATTACCGGTAAAACTCGAAGATTTTGAGCAAAATCCAGAATTTGTCAGGGCTGTTAAGGCAATAGACCGAAAATAGAAAACAACAAAACACGATGTTCTGAATTTATTAAAGAAAAGTTAGAGGAGTTATTTGCGTTAGGTATTATCCACCGCAAACCTGATTTAATTAGCTCGCTTTATTGTTCCATTTTTCTAAAATCCATACAAATATACTTGTTGCGTATAAAAATTGCAGGAAAAATACCTTTGTTACTTTCTGGATATTTTCATTACAGGAATGTTGAATATATAGTATTTTGTTGTAATACCATTAGCCATTTTTCGAATTTTAAAA
>USCF01000064.1 GCA_900553115.1 uncultured Alphaproteobacteria bacterium | reverse complement strand
AATGTCCTTATTGTGATTTTTATAAAGAACTTGCAAGCAATTGTGATGAAGAAAAACTTATCAATGAATATCTGGAAGCGTTAAAACATTATTATAAGCTATTGCCAGAGCGTGAAATAAAATCTATTTTTTTTGGCGGCGGCACTCCTTCTTTGCTAAAGCCGCAAAATATTGCCAAAATAATTGATTGCATCTGCGGTCATTGGAAAATAAAAAACAATATAGAAATATCGCTTGAAGCCAACCCCAACAGCAATCATAAAAATATGTTCAAAGATTTAAAAAACGCCGGTATTAATCGTCTGTCTTTGGGCGTGCAAGCGCTAAACGAAAAAGATTTAAAATTTCTGGGGCGAACGCACACCCTGCAAGAAGCTCGCGAAAGCTTGCAAGAAATAGTGCAAATTTTTAGCAATCATTCTGCCGATTTAATATATGCGCGTCCGCAGCAAACGCAGAGTGAATGGCAGCAAGAACTGACTGAAATCTGTGCTTATGGCTTGAAACATTTGTCGCTTTACCAGCTGACTATTGAAGAAAATACTGTTTTTGCCCGCAAAAATATTAAAGTTCTTAATGATGAAACAGCCGCTGATTTATATACATATACCCGTGAATATTTAGCTGCTAAGGGATATGATTTATACGAAGTTTCCAACTTTGCGCAAAATGGTTTTGAAAGCCGACACAACCTAACTTATTGGCAAGGCGGAGATTACATCGGCATTGGTAAATCAGCCCAAGGTAGACTAACACTAGACGGTAATTTTTTTGCCGTTGACTACCCTTTTATTAATGAAGCAATCTCCAAGGCAGAACGAGCCGAAGAGCTAATCATAACCGGACTGAGATTGACTAAAGGCATAAATAAAAAAACGTTTCAAAACATTATCGGCTCATCTTTATACAATTACATAAATATTCCACATTTAACAGAATTGAAACAGCTTAAATTGCTGACAGAAAATTCAGAATATTTATCAGTCACTTCTCAGGGCATATTGGTCCTAAACACAATTATAGAACAGCTGTGTCTTTAGTCTGTAATTCCATAATTACCATTAACCAGCACTGCTAACAAAAACAAAAAAAACATCATGGCAAAACCCGCCCGCACCGAAACACTATCCGGAATTTTATAGTGTTTGTTCAACGCAAAAATAAAAATCGGAGCTATCAACAACAATGCAGTCACATACCCAGGATTTGGCGCCACCCGCAACGCCATAGTTTTAGCAGTAATCATTGCCGCGCTGAATCCTATCAAATAACCACCTATTTTCCACATTCTGCCCGAAAAAATTTTGCTTATTTTTTGTCTGAATGTCAACTCAGGATGATGTTTAACATAACACCTCAGATTATAGCAGCCGCTAACAAAAGTCGCCACCGACAAATAGTAGACAATAGACTGCCACACAGAAGAGCCGCCTAAAGCAATATACTTGGTGATAATACTCATACCCGCCAAAGCAAATACCGACGGCATAATATAGCGTGCGGTTTGCCGCGAAACTTTAGTATTTATCATTTGCCAATAACAAAAAGTAAAACCAAACAGTACCAACAACAAGGTAATAAAAACATTGCCTTGTTTCAGCAAAGCGAAAAATTCCTTAGGAGTTAGTATCCACCACAAAAATGTGGTCACCAAAACAGTCACCGCCATAAAACGCGAAGTTGGCCCTGCCCCATATTTTGCCGAAGCAAAAAACAAATGCGAATCATAAATTCCAATCAGCCAGCCCTGAAAAATCAACAGTCCCCAATAATAGGCGCTGGTCGGCACCGGAAAAAACACCAAAAACGGCATAAACAATACGGATATACCAAAACCGCGCCATATTCCTAAAATATAACCATCAACTTTATAGTGCTGGTTAAACAAGGTATACACCGCGGTAAAAAATCCGTATATCAAACCGTTGACTATCCATAACATAAAGTACTATGTAATCAAGCGTTCTATTTTTTTCAAGTCAGGAATTTTCCAGTTCGTCAGCTTTCATCTGAACTTCCAGCCACTGATTTTCCATTTCTTCCAGTTTTTCTTTATTGTCAGCCAGTTTTGTGGTCAGCTCATCAAATTTTTGCGGATCATCAGTATAAAGATTAGCATTTCCCAAAGCCACTTCAATCGCTTTATTTTCTGCCGCCAGTTTTTCTATTTCTTTCGGCAAATTTTCCAGCATATACTGTTCTTTATAGCTCAGTTTCTGAGTTTTATTTTTTTCTCGTACCTTAGGTTCTTCTTTATTGACTGTTTTTTTATTATTGGTTTTAGGCGGCAATCCTTTCAGTTTTTCTAATAATTCCGAATAAGAGCCAACGTGTTCATAAACCGTACCGTCGCCGCGCATATATATCAAAGATGTTGCCACTTTATCCATAAAATCACGATCATGGCTAACAATCAGAATTGTTCCCTCATAATCGTCTAAAACTTCTTGCAACAAATCCAGCGTATCCATATCCAAATCATTTGTCGGCTCATCTAAAACCAAAAAATTAGATTGTTTAGCCAACGCCACCGCCAGCATCAAACGATTTTTTTCACCTCCGGACAAAGTAGAAACCGGACATTGCGCCTGATCTGGTTTGAATAAAAAATCTTTCAGATACGCCACAACGTGCCTAAAATGTCCCCTCACCCAAATATGGTCACCTTCATTGCACAGCGTTTTCCAAAGTGTCTTTTTCGGATCCAAAGTAATACGGTTTTGGTCAAAATAAGCTTCCTCCAAATTTTTTCCTATCCGTACAAAACCGGAATCCGGCTCCAATCTTTTAGTCAGTAATTTTATCAACGTGGTTTTGCCCGAACCGTTTGGTCCAACAATACCAATTTTATTGCCTTTAATCACTTTGATAGAAAAGTCTTTAATGATTTCTCTATCGCCGAAAGATTTTGAAATATGTTTTGCCTCTATCACCAGTTTAGAGCGCAAATCAGCCGTTTCAACTTCTAGATTTACCGAGCCGGTCATTTTTATTTGTTCACGGCGCTCTTGACGCAGCTGTTGCAATCGACGCAAACGCCCCATATTACGACGGCGCCGAGCCGTTACGCCTTTGTGCAGCCACTCAGTTTCTTCGGCAATTTTCTTATTCAGGGCTTTTTGCTCTATAATTTCTTGTTCAATAACTTGGTCTTCCCATTCTTCAAAAGCTCCAAACCCTTTGTTATTACGCCGCAAAGTTCCCCTATCCAACCAAAATGTAGTTTGTGATATATGGTCCAAAAACATTCTGTCGTGACTGATAACAATTACCGCTCCGCTAAATTTTTTAATCAAATCTTCCAATTTTTCAATAGTAGTAATATCCAAATGGTTGGTCGGTTCATCAAGCAATAAAATATCCGGTTCATTAATCAAAGCTCTGGCCAACGCTGCCTTGCGCCGTTCACCGCCAGAAGACTGTTCCGGATTCTGGTTTTCATTTATAGCAAAATATTCAATCAATTTATCAGCCCGATAAGTTTGATTTTGCTCATTTTTAGGCAAACCGGCCTCAACAACTTCTCGCAAAGTTTTAAAACCTGAAAAATCTGGTTCTTGAGGCATATAGCCAATTCTCACCCCCGGCTGAATAAAAAATTCTGCGTCGTCAGGTTCAATTTCTTGAGCAATCACTTTAAGCAATGTTGATTTGCCGCAGCCGTTACGGCCAACCAAACATATTTTATCCCCTCGATTTATGTATAAGTCCACATTTGTAAAAAGCGGATTCAGACCAAAACTTAACTTTGCACCGCGAATTGTATATATAGGAGCTTCTGTTACCATTTTTTTCACCTTTCTAAGCTTTATCTAAACCAAATCCATAAATAATACAAGAGATTTGTAATAGTTTTACTTTTTACCTTGAAAGGTAATATTTTTCGTATTATTATGCAGGCGAAAAAATAAAATAAGGATTATCGGTTTATGAAAAAAATTGCTTTTTGTTGTTTGCTTTCATCTTTTATTGCTGCAAATTCTTGGGCTCAAGCTGTAGATTTGTTTGATGACAGCGCATTGGATAAACCATCTGTAACCACAGATACAGAAAACAGCGCGAATACTGTTGATTCGACTGTTTCTGCCGATGGAGAAGAAAGTCAAGGTTTTTTTAGTTTTATAACCAAACCTCTTTCACTTTTGTTTTCTGCCGATGACAAAGTTCCAACTCCGGACGGTAAAGAAGAAACGTTTTTAGAAAGAAGTACCCGTCAAGCTAACGAGGGAAAAATTGAAGATCAAATGAATCTTGCCTATATGTATTTATACGGCACCAACGGCGTTCAAAAAGATTACAGCAAAGCTTTTGAATATTATCAAATGGCTGCAGAACAAAATAACCCCATAGCTTTAAACAATTTGGGCAGCCTATATTTTAACGGTATTGGCACAAATCCAGATATTCAAAAAGCCGTGGCGCTGTTTACAAAAGCAGCGGAACTTGGAAACGACAATGCGGCAATAAATCTGGCCTTTATATATCTAAAAGGCGGCACCAAAAATCAAACTCGCAACAAAACAGCCATGGATTTGTTCAAAAAAGCGGCAAGTTCAGGTAACAATGTCGCTAAATTTATGCTGGGCTATGCCTATTATTTGGGTTTTGTTTACGAACAAAACTATGACCAAGCGTTTAAGTTGATAAAATCTGCAGCCGGAAACAACAGTAATTTAGATGAAGCGCAGATTGTTTTGGCTGATATGTATATTAAAGGAAACGGAACTGTCCAAAACTATATAAAGGGTATTGAAGCCTACCGCAACGCCGTAGACCAAGGTAATTCCGAAGCTTTTATGGAACTGGCAGATATCTATGCTCAAGGAAAAATAACGCCGCAGAACCTAATTATGGCGCACGCTTTATATAATATTGCTTCTGCCATGGAAGAACCTGAAGCTGCAGAAAAACGTGATGAAGTCGGTAAAAAACTGAAATTGGAAATGTTACTGCAAGCTCAGGCAAACGCCCAAAACTTTAAAGAAGCGCCGTCTGAACTAACATCATATGTAAGAAGGACTTTTGGTTTTAACATTCGTAGCTATATAGATATGAATATCTTAACTAATAAAGGTAAATAACACATGCAAAAAAAAAATAGAAAAAGAATTTTCAAAAAAATGTTATCTTGGTCAGGCTTATTTTTCTTTGCTCTTGCCGCATTTATGATTTATAAACAACTTTCAAAATATTCTTTAGATGAAATCAAAAATGCTATTATAGATGTTCCGGCTAAAAATATAATTTACGCCTGTGTAGCTTCTTTTTGCGGCTATGTTGCCTTATCATCATACGATTTTTTAGCTTTGAAATATATTCACCGTAAACTAGCAACTTGGAAATGGATTTTTGCTGGCTTTTTGGGATTTGCCATCAGCAACAACGCTGGACACGCTATCATATCAGGCGGAGCGATTCGCTATCGCTTATACACACGTTGGAGAATCAATGCGTCCGACATTGTAAAAATGGTAACTTTTTCTGGATTTACCTATTTAGTTGCCTGTTTCTTTTTGGTTTTATTGGGCTTTATTTGCTCTCCGAACCATGTTTTATCGGCAATATCTTCGCCATTTATCAATTGGGCTTTGATTTTAGTTTCTGCCGGCGGATTGATATTTTATATTTGGGGAAGTACCTATTATAAAAAACCGATTATCATAAAAGAAATAGAATTTGACACCCCTGGCTTTAAAATGGCTGTGGCGCAGGTTATCATTGGCAGTCTGGATATTTTAATGGCCTCATTGGTGCTATATTCAATTTTAGAGCACTACATTGATATCCCGTTTATAACCTTTATCGGCGCTTTCATTATCGCTCAAATTTTGGGTGTATATAGTCAAGTTCCGGGAGGCTTGGGTGTGTTTGAAATTGTTTTTGCCAAATTACTTCCTGATGATCAAAATCAAGCCACCTTATTTGCAATTTTAATTTTATATCGCATAATTTATTATTTGCTGCCGCTTTTAATTTCCGGCATTGCACTTTTAACATATGAGTTCAAACTGGCAGGACGAGCAGCCATTATAAAAAAAATTAAAAATAGGCAAAAATAATTATTGACAATGAACAAAATATAAGGTAATAAAGTTTTGTTCATGGCGGGGTAGCTCAGTTGGTTAGAGCGGTGGAATCATAATCCATGTGTCGAGAGTTCGAATCTCCCCCTCGCTACCATAACAAAAAAAGTCCTCTTTTGAGGGCTTTTTTTGTTATAGGATAGCTGGAGATTTGAACTCGGGAAGAGAGTTCGAGAACAAACGAAAGGCAGACTTTAGGATGCCGGTCAGCAAAGCTGATGAGTGCAGAGTCGACGAAACAAAGTGAAGTCAATCTCCCCCTCGCTACCAAGTTGAAAAGAGGAAGTTTATACTTCCTCTTTTTTCATTTTAAATCACTCCGCTCTGTATCGCCGTGGGTTCAGGTTCATCGTCACAGTTAGATCAAAGAATAATCTTAAATATCAAAAATAAGTATTCAAATCTCAAAAGGAAGATCATCAGACTCATGGTAGGACGTGAGCTGACCAATCAGTTCCCTCCCAAGACGAATAAACCCGGAGAAGTGGC
>USCF01000063.1 GCA_900553115.1 uncultured Alphaproteobacteria bacterium | reverse complement strand
TACACAAATTATGAAAGAACAATTTAATGATAAATTTAAAATTATTAATAAAAATTTTGGAGAAGTTTTTGCTGAATTGTTTGGTGGAGGAAAAGCAGAAGTTAAGCTAGAAGATGAATCAAATATATTAGAATGTGGAATAGATATAGAAGCACAACCACCAAAGACAATGCTATTGAAATGGGAGAAACTCCTAATTGGCATAATCTTCTGAAAACGTGTCCTCATTGTTTTGTAGAAACTTCCGGACTTGACGTTGGTTTGCCAGCCGGACAGATGGGCAATTCAGAAGTCGGACACATGAATTTAGGCGCCGGCCGCGTGGTTATGCAAGATTTGCCAAAAATCGATCAGGCCGTAAAAGAACATACTTTGGAAAAGAATCCGGTTGTAGTGGACTTGATTAACACTCTGAAAGCAAACGGCAAAACCTGTCATGTTATGGGATTGATGTCGCCGGGGGGAGTTCATTCTCACCAAGAACATATTGTCGCTTTGTGCGAAATTTTGAATCGCAACGGCATTAAGGTTGATGTACATGCTTTCTTGGACGGACGCGACACACCTCCGACATCGGCAGAAGGATTTTTAGCCGATTTCAACAATTCTATAAAAGATATGCCTTTAGTTAAATTGGCAACATTATCCGGACGTTTTTATGCCATGGATAGAGATAAGCGCTGGGATAGAGTTGAGCTGGCCTATAACAATATTGTTTCGGCCAACGGTAAACGCTATTCTTCGGCAGATGAAGCAATTAAAGCTTCGTATGCTGCCGGTGTAAATGATGAATTTGTTGTTCCATGTGTTATTGGCGATTACAATGGTGCAGATGACGGCGACGCTTTCTTAATGGCAAACTTCCGTGCTGACCGCGCCCGTGAAATTACATATGCTTTGGGCGACGCTAAATTTGAAGGCTTTGTCCGCCATAAAATTGTAAAATTCTCTGATTGCGTTGGCATGGCTGAATATTCGGTTGACCATAATCGTTTTATGAAAACTATTTTTGCTCCGGAACAGCTCAAAAACATTTATGGCGAGGTTGTTTCAGAACACGGAATGACTCAGCTGCGTATTGCCGAAACTGAAAAATACGCTCATGTTACATTTTTCTTTAACGGCGGTGAAGAGCGTTTGTTTAAGGGTGAAGAACGCATTTTGATTAACAGTCCGAAAGTTGCCACCTATGACTTGAAACCGGAAATGAGCGTTTATGAAGTAACCGATGCTTTGGTAGATGCAATTGAAAGCAAAAAGTTTGATACAATTATCTGCAACTTTGCCAACGGCGATATGGTTGGTCATACCGGTATTATGTCGGCTGCTCTGCAAGCTGTTGCAGCAGTTGATAAATCTTTGGGCCGTGTGATGAAAGCCATCAAAGACGTTGACGGCGTTTTGTTTGTAACCGCCGACCACGGCAATGTCGAAAAAATGGTTGATGAAAAAACAGGTCAGCCATACACAGCACACACCGTGGGCAAAGTTCAGGCCGTTTTATATAACGCTCCGGCAGATGTAAAAGGTATGGAAGATGGTCGCTTAGCCGATGTTTCCCCTACTTTGCTGGATTTGCTGGGCTTGGAAAAACCTGCAGATATGACCGGACATTCTTTGTTAAAAAAATAACAGATTGGACTAAGTATCGTGCAAAAAACGCTTTTAATTTTTAGTTTGATTGCTTTATTAGTTGCCGGACAGCGCTCTGACGCCGCTCCGGCGGCTAATGTATCCGCTTCTGAAGTGGCCAAAATGGAAGCTGAGGCCAAACGTGTTTCTAAAGAACATCAACAAATGGAACAAAAAGCTAATAAACTTAAAGAAGAACTTAAAAACGTTAATCAAAAAATGATTGCCGCCGCAAAAAAAATTCAAAACGGCGAAGATGAATTGCGCAAAAAACAAGAAGAATTGGAAGTTTTGCAAAAACATCTAAACGAATCCGAAGAAAAGTTTAATTCGGAAAATGATATGCTGATAGAAACTTTGGCAGCATTACAGAATTTGGCGCTGCGTCCGTCGGAAGCCGTTTTGGTTCAGCCGCTGTCGCCGGTGGAAGTTATGCGCAGCAGCATTTTGCTGCGCGGCAGTGTTCACGCTTTGGAAAGCCGTGCCAGCTCAATCCGTCAAAGCATAGAAGACATCAGCAACCAAAAAAAGCAAATAGCAGCCCGTCTGCAAGATTTGGAAAAAGACAATAAAATCTTGGCGCAGCAACAAGAAGATATGAAAAAACTGTCACAGCAAAAAAGCACTATGTACAGTCAGATTTCCAGCAAGAGCGAAGAAGCAAAAAAGAAAGCCGATATGCTGGCAAGTCAGGCGCATAACTTAAGAGATTTGCTGGAGAAATTGGAAAAACAAAAAGAAATCACCCGTCGGCAGATGGCCGAAAAAGCTCGTTTAGCCAGAGAACAAGCCGCTGATAAAATGCGTAAAGAAAATCACGGTTTGGAAGCTAGCTATGAGGCCGAAAACAATGTTACTGTACCAGAAACACCGGTTACAGGTTTCAGCAAGGCAAAAGGACGTTTGTCTCGTCCTGCCCGTGGTCCGTTGGTCACAGCTTTTCATTCCGAACTATCTAAAGGTGTGGTTTCTAACGGTATAGACATTAAAACCGCGGCCAAAGCGCAAGTTATTGCTCCGTTTGACGGAACAGTTATTTACGCCGGACCATTTAAAAACTTTGCCAATTTGGTGATTATTGACCATGGTGAAGGCTACACCTCTTTGCTGAGCGGCTTGGGCGAAACCGATACCGAAGTCGGACAAACGCTGTTGGCCGGAGAACCGATTGGCACGATGCCGGCTGACGCCAACAGCAAATTGCACATGGAAATACGCAAAAACAACCATCCGGTCGACCCGAATGAATGGATAAAAAAATAAATTAAAGGAAATATAACATGTTAAAAAAATCGTTGATTGTTTACACTTTGATTCTAAGCCTGATTGCTGGCAGTGTTTATGCTAAAACAGCAAATAAAAAAGAAGAGCAAGTAAACACTTATGAACTGTTGAATTTGTTTGGCGAAGTTATGGAACGCACAAAAATGTCTTATGTTGAAGACGTGACAGATAAACAGCTGATTGAAGCGGCAATTAACGGCATGCTGACCTCTTTGGACCCTCACTCAAGCTATTTGAACGCTGATGACTTCAAATATATGAGCGAACAAACAAAAGGTAAATTCGGCGGTTTGGGAATTGAAATCACCATGGATAACGGCGTGGTTAAAATCATTTCGCCTATTGATGATACTCCTGCTGCCAAGGCTGGATTGAAAGCCGGCGACTATATTACCGATGTTGACGGCGAAACCGTTATTGGTCAAAGTTTGAATGATGTTGTCAACAAACTGCGCGGTAAAATCGGCACTAAAGTTAAAGTGACAATACGCCGCGTCAATAAAAAGCCTTTTACCGTAACGCTTAAACGTGCTGAAATTAAAATTCAATCAGTCAAAAACGAAATTAAAAATGACGATATTTTATATATCCGTATTTCGTCATTTAGCGAAGAGCTGGACAAAGCCGTTGAAAAAGCGGTTAAAAATGCGCAGAAAAAACTCAAAAACAAGCTTGCCGGCATTGTGATTGACGTCCGCAACAACCCAGGGGGATTGTTAGACCAAGCTATTGGCGTCTCAGATTTGTTTTTGGAACAAGGAGAAATCGTTTCTACTCGTTCTCGCAATGTTGAAGATACAGTTAAATTTTCGGCAACCGCCGGCGATATAGCCAAAGGTTTGCCTATTGTCGTGATTATCAATGAAGGTTCAGCTTCCGCTTCCGAGATTTTGGCCGGTGCTTTGCAAGACCACCACCGCGCGGTTGTTATAGGTGAAAAATCATTTGGTAAAGGTTCGGTACAAACTGTGGTTCCTTTGCGTAATAACGCGGCAATGCGTATTACCACTGCGCGCTATTACACCCCGTCTGGCCGCTCAATTCAAGCCAAAGGAATTGAACCAGATGTTGAAGTAAAGCAAGCTAAAGTGGAAGAAATAGAAGACAACGGCTGGAACATAAGCGAAGCCGATTTGAAAGGCGCACTGAAAAACGAGCAAGCAGATAAAAAATCTGGTCAAAAGAAAAAAGAATCTTCCAAAGATGAGCTAAAAGACTATCAGCTTATTCGTGCTTTGGATTTGGTAAAAGCGTTGTACCTCTATGGGCACAACGACAACTTAAGCGCACAAACAGCGCAAAAAGCCGAAAAAGCTAAACAAGGCAAAAAATAATGACGGAATGGTTTAGACGCAACGCCGGAATCGTGGTTTTTAGAGCAGACAAAAAAGTTTTGCTGTGCCAACGCAATGATATGCCAGATTCATGGCAATTTCCGCAAGGCGGTATTGAAGACGGCGAAACTCCGCAACAAGCCGCCGCACGTGAACTGTGTGAAGAAACATCTTTACAAGGATTGCAGCGGATTGCCACTTTGACTGAAGCGGCGCGCTACCATTTTCCGCCGGATGTTATTGCCTCTATGAAAAAAAGAGGATTCAACAATGCCGGACAAGATATGTACTGGTCGCTGTTTTATTTTGACGGAAATGACGATGAAATAAATCTAAACACAAAAACTCCTGAATTTAAAGCTATTAAATGGACATCTTTAGAAAAAGCTGTTGAGTTGGCTGTTGATTTTAAAAAGCCTGCCTATGAAAAAATGTATCAGGCTTTTCGAAAATTGATTGACGAATATCAAGCTTAGACTGTTTTGATAAAAATATAAATCAGCTTAAAAGCATTAAATTATGCCCACTGAATTATGCTGAAACAAAATTAAAGCCTCACACTATTTGGTATGAGGCTTTTAAGTTGTTATATGCTTGTGCTTAAAATCACTTAAACAAATCTTTTATGCGGTCAAAAAAACTTTTCAATTCTGGCTGACACGAATCGTCTTTATTTTCGGCGCGGAAAGCCTCAATCAGTTCTTTTTGTTTGGCATTAAGCTTAGTTGGAATAATCACTTTCGCACTAACATACAAATCTCCGCGGCGTTCCGAATCATAAAGGTGCATGCCCTGCCCTTTAACTTTTATCAGGGTGTCGTTTTGAGTACCGGCCGGAACTTCAACTTTTACTTTTGTTCCGTCAATCGCCGGAATTTCTACCGTACCGCCCAAAATAGCGCAACTTACGGAAATTGGAATCGCCGTGTATAAATCATCGCCATGGCGCTCATAGAGTTTATGCGGCTCAACTACGATACCAACATACAAGTCACCGTTTTCCCCGCCATGCACGCCTGCCATGCCCTCGCCGGCAACGCGGATACGCATATTGCTTTCAATACCGGCTTTGATGTTTATTTTCAGTTTTTTATTGATTTTAACCTGTCCGGTTCCGCGGCAATCCGGACAAGGTTCTTTAATTACACGGCCAGAACCTTTACAATTTGGGCAAACAGTTTCAAAAACAAAAAATCCGCCTTGCTGGGTACGCACTTTGCCGCTGCCTTTACAAGTTGGACAAACCTCCGGTTCTTTGCCGTCTTTAGTACCATGACCGTGACAGGTTTCACATTCTTTGGTGGTTGGAATAACAATTTCTTTTTCCACACCGTTAAAAGCTTCTTCCAGCGTGATATTCAGATTATAGCGTAAATCGCTGCCGCGTTGGCTGTATGAGCGCTGACGACCAGCGTTTCCGCCCATAAATTCCGAAAAAATATCGTTAAAAACATCGGCAAATCCGCCGCCGCTGAAATCAAACCCGCCGCCAAACGGATTATCACCGCCCATGCCGCCGCCAGCAAACGCGTTTTTACCATAGCGGTCATAAGCCGCGCGTTTTTGCTCGTCTTTCAAAACCTCATACGCTTCATTTATTTGTTTAAACTTTTGTTCAGCCTCTTTATTATCAGGATTTCTATCTGGATGATATTTCATCGCTTGTTTTCTAAATGCTTTTTTAATTTCATCAGCGCTGGCTGTGGTACTCACTTCCAGCAGGTCATAATATTCTGTTTCAACCATTTTTCTCGTCCAAAAATTCCATATACCATCTACTTAGTTTTTTTATTTGCCAAATGCAAGACTAAAACAAAATCTTACACGATTTTAAAGCAAAAACAGCTCTGAAAATCAATTTCAGAACTGTTTTTTGCAATTATCACTCAGAATCCGCCTCACGCAAATCAGCTGCAATCTGATTATCAATTTTTATCTTTTCCAACCCATCCAGAAACTACCCCTTCTTTTCAGGAAGTTTCATAGCTAAGACCGGATAGACAAATTTTTCCTCTATTGTATTGTCACCAAACAAGGCGTCATCTGTCATCCAATAGGGACTTGCTTTTTTCCAAAAATCCAGCCAAAAATAATAGAGACAATCCGCAGTGCTGAACGCATCGCTGCGAACTGTTTTATGCAGTTTTATGCAGGCGTCATCAATTTTTTTCTGCGACTTTGCCACCTTTAAATGCTGAAAACTGTCATACATGCAAATTTTTGAGTTAGGTTTTATTGTGTAATTATTCTTATACTCGGTAAATTCAGCAATAAAACTCTCGGTTTGCCGAAACGTAAAAATTTTCACCATCTTATCATATAATACCTGCCGCACCAAA
>USCF01000062.1 GCA_900553115.1 uncultured Alphaproteobacteria bacterium | reverse complement strand
TTTAAATATAAAATATATTTTATTATCTGAACCTTTGTTACATTTGTCTGTTACGTTCTTTAAAGATAATTTAACAGTTTTACTGTGAACGTTCTTATCATTTGCAAAAACATATCTAATATTCGGAAATTCCTGCATGGCTAATCTTATACAAATATTATCATCAACATTCATAGCATAAACAGTATAATGTGGTGAATCACTGGATGATGAAAGCTTATACGTAGAACTCAATAAGCCTGTATATATGATTATATTGTTTTTTTGATTTGGCACCCAATTAGTCGAATATAAATTATTCTTGTAAGCAAATACACTTATATTTTTATATCCACTATCCATTTGACCAATACTCTTCTGCAATTTGGTAACAGTTTCGGCAAAATCATTTACCAATTGTGTTGCTTTGTGTTCATACTGCATACGGTTTACCACATGCAAACCGCCCACGCTAAGCACGCCGATAATAGCCAGCACGCCCAGCATTTCTATCATACTACGCCCTTGTTCCGTTATTTTATACATAATTATCTCCTCAAATATTTCAGCCTGAACTTTTTTTCAAAAAACAGGAAACAGCCCTCAAAGCGGACTGTTTCCCATAAATTGCGGCTTATTTTCTGTCTTTTTCCTTCATGGCCTCCGGAGCTTTCTGCACATTTTTAATCTGCGAAGTAACCGGTTTATAAATTGTTTGCTGCCAAGGGCTTTCTTCAACATATTCATGTCCGCAGATACTGATACCCAAGCTGCGCAAAGCGGTTTCGGTTGGAATAAAGATATCCAAACCATCGTTAGTTTTCACACCGCTCGGAGCCATACCGTTGATTGTGCAGTCTTTATAAATCAAAGCACCGCCGACAGTCACGTTCTGTACAAAGGTATTGGCCAGAATTTCGGCGCCTTTAGCCTCGCTGTAACGATACCCTTCAACGCGGGCGCTGTTTTCCAAATAATCTTCACCGTCTTTGAAGTTGTTAACGTCTAACAATCCCAAAGTCAAGAAACCGTTATGACCAACTTCCGGCAAATTCAAATTCAGAGCCAGCGGCGAATATGTAGTGCTGGTTTCAAGCATCAGCAACGCCGTATTTTTAACAGGATTGATACGAACAGCATGCGCTTTTAATTTGTCATTGCGAACTGTTGTGATATCATTGTTATTATTATTTCTATCAACCAAATCAGCCGACGTTAAAATAAAGCGGTCAGAAATCAGCAAACCTGCGCCTTTGCGTCCGTTAGGGCTTTGAATTTGCACAATAGATGAACGCAAACGATATACTGTTTCCGGAGAAAGCTGTTTGCAAGGGTCGGTAGCGTTTACGCAGAAGTTATCCAACGCCTTAACATCGCCGGTGTCTACCCAAGTATCATCAACCACCTGACACATTCCGTCCGATTTAACATTGCCGTTTTCATCAATGCAAGAGTTGATAATATCGTAAGTGCTGGTCACATCACCGCTTTCTTCAATTACATTGCTTACAACCGAGCCATCTTCATTAACTCCGCCGTTTTCAATAATTTCCGGAGCCGGAACAGGGGTTACTTGACACGGAGCACAGCCGGTTGCATTGAAACCGCCGTCTTCATATATGGCGTTATCAGCAGCTTGACACGGAGCACAGCCGGTTGCGTTGAAACCGCCGTTTTCATAGATTGCGTTATCAACAACATTACCATTGGCCGCAACACCGCCGTTTTCATAGATTGGCTGCATTGCTGCAGGTTGTTGATTTGGACACCCGCAAGGCTGACATGGCTGACACGGAGCGCATTGCTGACACAAAGCCGGATTAAAGCCCGGACGTCCAATTTCACAGCGTGTAGCGCATTGATATTCTTGACGATATCCGCATTTTGCCGGATCCAAAGCGCGCTCTTCTTCTATCAAAGCCATGCGTTGTTCTGTCATTTCTTCAGGAGACATTCTCATCATCAAGCGTTCTTCAAACCCAGGAAGATTGCGTAGATTGCTGGTTGCGTCGGCAAAAGCGCGTTCAATCAGTTTAATTTCACCGTTGGTTTCACCCTCTTCTAATTCGCCGTAACCGGTGCTTTCGCCTTTCCAATAAATTTTTGTTTGCGTCAAATCCATCAAACGCCAAGTTACCGTAATTTCTGAAGAACCGTTACGGGCATTGTTTTTCTGCGCATTATCCCAGCTATATTCATCACAGATATTCATAAAATAGTCTGTGATTTCAGCGGTCAAAACATATTCTGGCAGCTGTACAGAACCATCGTCTAAACACAAGTCATGCGGCATAGGCAAAACCTTGTAGCAGTCACCGACTTCTTCTTCAAATACCGTGTTAAACGCTATGTTTTTTTCTAAAACGCGGCCTTTGTTCAAAATTGCTTCCCTATCATAACGGCGGCAGCCGAAAATACGGAAACGATAGTTACCAAGTTTAGTGCTATATGGACCGTCGGAACCATTTTTTTTGATACGAAAATCAACATGAGCCAAAGACAATGGAGCCATTGCGCAACAATTGCGAGCCACAGCGTCATAAACAACCGGAGTATAAGGTACATAGTTTTTGATTTTGCGCTGAGCTTGACGCTTTACACATTTTTGGCATGGACCGGGGAAAATACTGCCATCTTTAGTGCAAGATTTGCAAGGACCTCCAGGGAAAAGGCTGCCGTCTTTAGTGCAAGACACGCATGGTCCACCCGGAAAAAGACTTCCGTCTTTATCTTTTGAGTCACAATTGGTACAAGAGCCCCCAGGGAAAAGGCTTCCGTCCTTATCATTTACCGGTTCGGGCTGTGGTGCATTACCATATCCGGCAGCCAGAGCGGCAGCGCTAAGCAGACAAATTCCTGCCATGGTTGCCAATAAATAAGCCAATTTACGAGATTTATTCATAAGTTTATACTCCTATACCTGTTTAGACGGCATGACATAACGATATGACAATGCCTCAGCTATGTGTACTTTAGACACTTTTTGTTCATTTTGCAAGTCCGCAATTGTACGAGCAAGCTTTAAAGTTCGATGATAAGCCCGCGCCGACATTTTCATTTTATCGGCAAAGGCTATCAGCATTTTTTGTGTTTCGGCGTCCAATTTAACTGCGTCTTCCAGCAAATCGCCTTTAAGCTGTGAATTTGTATGCAGAGTCGGATAACCTAGTTTTTTGAAACGCTCTTCTTGAATTTTGCGCGCGGCAACCACTCTTTGCCTAATAACCGCAGAGCTTTCGCCTTTTTTAACTTCTGACATTTCCCACGGGCTGACCGGCGGCACCTGAATATGAATATCGAATCTATCCATCAGCGGACCGGAAATACGTGATTGATATTCTTCGGCGCATTTCGGAGCGCGCGAACATTCTTGTCCCTGACACCCCAAATAGCCGCAGCGGCACGGGTTCATAGCCGCAATCAGCTGAAAATTTGCCGGATATTGTGTGTGGCAATTAACGCGTGAAATACTGACGTAACCGGTTTCAATCGGTTGCCGCAGCGCTTCTAGCGTGGCGCGGTTAAATTCCGGCAGCTCATCTAAAAACAACACGCCGTTATGCGCTAACGATATTTCACCGGGGACGCCTTTGCGTCCGCCGCCGATTAAAGCCGGTGTCGAGGCGTTGTGGTGCGGGTCGCGGTATGGGCGTTCAAAACTGATTTCACCGTTTTTCAATTCTCCGGCAATAGAATGAATCATACAAGTTTCCAAAGCTTCTTCAGTAGTGAGCGGCGGCAAAATTGTTGTCAAACGAGAGGCCAGCATAGATTTACCGGCTCCAGGTGTGCCGACCATCAGCATATTATGCGCTCCGGCCGCGGCGATTTCCAACGCGCGTTTTGCCGTTTCTTGCCCTTTCACATCAGACATATCCAAAGTAGAAGCTTGGCTTTTTCTTTGACGAGCGATTGGCTTTGGCAGTTGCTGCACACCTTTAAAATGATTGATTAAAGAAAGCAAGCTCGGCGCAGCCACAATATCTGTCAGCCCCGACCAAACCGCTTCACTCCCCTCTATTTCCGGACAAACCAAGCCTTTGTTACGGCGATTTGCATGTATAGCCACAGGCAAAACTCCGTTTACCGGCATAATAGCACCATCCAAACCCAACTCGCCAATAACAATATAATTAGCAATTTCTTCCGCCGGAACAATTCCCAGTCCTGCCAAAATAGCCAACGCTATCGGCAAATCAAAATGAGAGCCTTCTTTAAGTAAATCGGCAGGAGCAAGATTGATGATAATACGTTTTGCCGGCAGCTCCAGACCAATAGAATTTAAGGCTGCCCGCACACGTTCTTTGCTTTCGGCAATAGTTTTATCCGGCAACCCCACAATATTAAAAGCCGGAATGCCGGACGAAATTTGCAATTGCAAATCCACATCCAGCGTATCCAATCCGTTAAAAGCTATTGTATTAACATGCGCCTGCATACAAAACTCCTACCATCTCGGCACTGTTTCGCCATTGCGCCAACGCCGCGTCGGATAAGTGCCTTTTTTCAATATGTCATATTTAGCCGGCATAGTCGGTACATTTCTAAGCTGTGTGTAACCGGCGCATTCCAAACGAGAAATACATTCGTTCATTTCATCGTCCGTACCGCGGCAATAAGCCAAAACTCGAGTTTGCAAATTTTGCATCACCACTTGACGCGGCATATACTTATTATTTACGACGTGCGGAAATTCCCCTTCAATATCGTCGGGATCAATTTCTTCATCTTCGTCATTTTCATCTTCGTTTTCGCCGGACGCATTTTCGACCATTGGCGCATTTTCAACCATTGGCGCATTTTCAACCATTGGCGCTTCGGCAGTCATCACACACCCCGGAACCTGATAAGCTCCGGCATCGTCATACACCACCACCGTTGTTTCTTGCAAACAAGGCGGATACGCATATTCATCAACATATTCCACGGCTTGCGGCTCAACATATTGCGGCTGCTGCATTTGCGGCTCGGCGTATTGCATATTTGGCGCCGGCTGCTGTTCAGAGCGCGATTCTGGATCAATCTCCACACAGGCGCTAAAACCAAACATTGCCAGCAAAGCCCAAAAAATTTTATAAAACTTTATCATTTTTCCTCTTTTTAAAGCCATTTTTATTCAGCATAACGGCAAAATGTTAAAATTATATTTAAGAATCGGCCTCAAACAAGAAAAAAATCCTTGCATTTACAGCCGGTTTGTGTATATTAGCAAGCGTCCCTTGCCGAATGTTTTATAGTTCGGCTATACATTAACCGACCCCGCCAAGGGTCATTTGTTGAGTAATCCATAAGGAGATATTAAAATATGGCAAATTATGAAAGCGTTTTAATCGCTCGTCAGGATCTCGGCGCTTCTCAAATTAACACTCTCGTTTCAGAATTGAGCGAAGTGATTAAAAAAGAAGGCGGAGAAGTAGTAAAAGTTGATAACTGGGGCTTGAAAAACCTCGCTTACCGCATCAAAAAAAACCGTAAAGGTTACTATGTTTTGTTAAACATTGTTGCTCCGGCTAAAGCTGTTGCAGAATATGAAAGACTCGTTAGATTGAACGAAGATATCATTCGTTACATGACTGTAAGAGTAGAAGATTTCAACAACGATGTAGCTTCTGAAGAAGATGCTGCTGTTGCAGAAGCATAAGGAGTTTATGACAATGGCTAAACAAACATTTTTCAAAAGAAAAACTTGCCCGTTCTCTGGTGAAAACGGCTTGAAAATTGATTATAAAGATGTAAAACTTCTGTCTCGTTACGTTTCAGAAAAAGGTAAAATTATTCCTTCACGCATCACTTCTGTTTCGGCTAAAAAACAAAGAGAATTAGCCCGCGCTATCAAACGCGCTCGCTATATTGCTTTGTTACCTTATGTTGCTATGTAGGAGGATATGATGGAAGTAATTTTACTCGAACACGTAGAAAAATTGGGCAGAATGGGCGATAAAGTAAACGTAAAAAACGGTTATGCCCGTAACTATTTGTTGCCTCAAGGCAAAGCTTTGCGCGCAACAGATACCAACATGGCTTATTTTGAAGCTCAGAAAGCAGCTTTAGAAGCTCACAACCAAGAATTGTTTGAAACCGCTTCTAAATTGGCTGAATCTTTGAACGGCTTTAACGCTGTTTTGATTCGTCAAGCTGCAGAAACCGGTCAATTGTATGGTTCTGTAACCATTCGTGACATTGCCGCTGCTATTAAAGATGCTGGCTTTGATGTTGCTCGTCGTTATGTTTATTTGGAAAAACCAATCAAAGATTTGGGTATTTACCAAGTAAAATTGAACTTGCACCCTGAAGTTTCTCAGACTATTCTGATTAACATTGCCAGAACTTCTGAAGAAGCTAAAAAGCAAGCTAAAGCTTATAATCAAGAATAAAATCTTAATTTATAAGTTGAAACATTTTCCCCTTCACCGCAAGATGAGGGGGATTTTTTTATGATGTTTATTTTTCATTGTCCTTTACCGACCACAGCCAGCAGGGTGTGGTCGGCGAGAATGACGTTGAGAGTGGAGGCGTAAAAAACGTTAGCAGCAAGTGTTGCATTATCGTCCAGAGCGCCATTACTTTCGTTGTCATACTTGGGTGGCACACCCCACAGGATGTGCCAATCCCGAGTATCCATAAC
>USCF01000061.1 GCA_900553115.1 uncultured Alphaproteobacteria bacterium | reverse complement strand
AAACATTAGCCTTTAGAATGAAAAAAGATTATTTAATGGGGTTTGTTATGTATCAGGATTTTTTCAATAAAAACGATGATTATTTGAGTGAATTTAAGCAAAAAGTCGCCAATCAGAAAATTGCGACTATTGAAGAACGCCGCACCGAACTGGCTCGTTCCCGCAATAATTTTTTGGGTACTTTCGCCGGTATTGCACTGGCCGGAATTGTCGGTTGGTTTGTTTTGGCGCCGCAATATGCCGAAACCGAAAAAGAAATCCCGATTATCAGACGTCCGCAAACGGCGGTGAAAATAAAACCGGAAAATCCCGGTGGCATGGAAATTCCAAATCAAGACAAAGATGTATACAATATTGTTGAAAAGAAAGAAGTTGACAATACCGTGGTGGAGAACCTGCTGCCTAAACCAGAAACACCAAAGCTTCCGGATATTGTTCCCGAAGTTGCCGATGTAAACACCAACGCCGCAAATCTTGATGAAATTGTTGATGAAGTTGCCGAAAATAAAAACGATTTACCACAACCAAAAGAAGTTAAAGCCGAAAGCAAAGCTGTTGAAAATTCTACGGCTAGCAATGTTCCGGCAAAACCTGCTGATTTGTTGGCCGGCGTCAGCGCACAAGATCCTGCTGCAAACACAGCCAAGGTTGAAACTCCGGCAAAAATTGAAACTCCGGAAAAAATTGAAGCTCCGGCTGTTGTAAACACAGCAAGCGTTGGCGGCTGGCAAATTCAACTAATCGCTTCCAAAAATAAAACCGCGGTAGAAAAAACTTGGACCGATTTGTCGGCTAAATATGCCGATTTGAAAAATATGCCGCATGAAATTCAAGCTTCTGACCTTGGAGCGCAAGGAATGTTCTATCGTCTGCGCGCCGGTTCTTTTGCCAGCAAAGCTGAAGCGGCACAAGCTTGCGCGAACCTAAAAGCCAAAGGTCTGCATGACTGTATTGCCAAAGAAAAGTGATTAACGATGACAAAACCAATTCTTCCGGCCTTTCTTTCTGTTCAGAGCTTTATGCTCAGCGATGAGGAAAAACGCTTGTTTGCAAAGTGTAATCCTCTGGGAGTTTGCTTGTTTGCAAAAGGTTGCACCAATGTGCAGAATCCGCAACAACTAAAAAGGCTCTGTCAGGATATTAAAGAAACGATCGGACGTGAAGACGTTTTAATCGCCATTGATCAAGAAGGCGGACGGGTGCGCCGTTTGGTTGAACCTGAATTTACACCGCTGGCAGAACAACAAAGACTAAACACTGTCGAGCTAACTAAACAGCACGCCTTTTTGGCCGCTCATGATTTAAAAAACTGCGGAATCAATGTCAATTTTGCTCCGGTTTTGGATATTTGCTATGAATTTACTTCAGCTGTTTTGCGAGGACGCTGTTTTGACGGTGATGAAAAACAAATCGCAATTTTAGGCAAAGCTATGGTAGATGAGTTTATGGCAAACGGAGTATGTCCTTGCGTAAAACATCTGCCGGGGCACGGACGGGCGAAAAGCGATCCGCATTTGGAATTACCGATTATTGATGATGATATAAAAACTTTACAAACCGATTTTTATCCTTTCAAACAGCTGAAAGACGCGCCAATGGGGATGGTAGCGCATTTGCTTTTAACCAAAATTGACAATAGCTTGCCGTCAAGTGAATCGCCTAGCGTCATTCAAAATATTATCCGCAAAGAAATTGGATTTAGTGGCTTTTTAGTTTCTGATGCCATTATGATGCAGGCTCTTAAGGGTTCAATTGCCGAACGTGCAAAACGAACTATTGCTGCCGGTTGCGATGCGGTATGCTTGGGAAATGCCGCGTTTTCAGATAATTTAGAATTGGCTGACAGCGGATTGATTTTGAGCGATAACGCGGCGGAACGTTTATTGAAAGTGCAAAAAATTATTCAGCAGTCATTAAAACATTCCGACTATGAACATATTAAAAATAAATATTGTGCAAATCTGAAAAATATTATATCGTATAATTCAGAGTACGATGCGACAGAAATTTTAAATCGCATCCGCAAATAAATTAAGGAGAAAAAAATTATGGGTGGTTTCTTTGGTTGGTTTTTAGTTATTGTCGGTGTTTTGGCTATTTTTAATGCCGAAAAATTACCGGCTTTACGTCAAATGCTAGATGAAAAATTAAAAGGAAGTTTGGACGCTGCAAAAGAAGTTTCTAAAACAACAAAAAATAAAATTGAAAAAGTAAAAACAGAAATCGACAACCGCAAAAATGCTCAGCAAGAAGAAAAAGAAGCGGAAGAAAATACGCCGGAAGAAACAGCGGAAGCGTTGAATTTTATGAGCAACTATATCAACAAAAAAGAAAAAGAGAGCGAGGAAGAACCTAAGTCATCTCTTGCCGATATGTTAAATGCTCAGGCAGAACAGCAAAATACTGCCGAAGAAAACGCTGAAGATAAGCCCGTTGATTTGAACAAATTTGATTAGTTTTTTGTTTTTTTAGCTTAAATCCCCTCAGAAAACATTTTCTGAAGGGATTTTTATTTTAGAACCATATTAGCCGAAAGTGCGAAACCTGCGGTTGGTATATTTATTTCACATAGTTATATTTACAAGAAATTATTTGCAACTTCGTCCATCAACTTTGCCATATTTTGACGAGCTGCGGTATAGGTTATTGCATCCATCGTTTTTATCCTATCCAAGTTTATATTCAATATGTACAATATTCTGTACATAAAGTTCATAAAAATTTAGTTTTAAATATACAAAACCCCGCCGAAAGCGCAAAACCTGCGGCGGGGTAAAAAATCAAAAATTATGATTATTTTTTCATAATCACAACACCTGGCAATTCTTTGCCTTCCATCCATTCAAGGAAAGCACCGCCAGCGGTTGAAACGTATGTGAATTTTGTATCAACACCGGCATTTGCCAAAGCAGAAACAGTATCACCGCCGCCGGCAACAGATGTTAATTTGCCAGCTTCAGTCAAAGCTGCAGCGTGCTGAGCAACTTTGTTGGTAGCGTTGTCAAAAGGCTTCAATTCAAACGCACCCAACGGGCCGTTCCAAACCAAAGTTTTGCATTCATCAAGTTTTTTGTTGATGTTTTCAATAGATTTTTCACCAACATCAAGCAAAGTGCCGTCAGCCGGAATTTTATCCAAATCATAAGTTGCGTGTTCAGCGTTTGCAGCAAATTCTTTAGCCGAAACAATATCAGACGGCAAAATGATTTCACAGTTATTTGCTTTTGCTGTAGCCAAAATTTCTTTAGCTGTATCAAGCATATCCATTTGCACCAATGAGTTCTTTTCATTGATAGCGTCTACGCCCTGAACTTTCAAGAAAGTATGAGCCATACCGCCGGCAATAACCAATTTATCTACTTTTTTAACCAAGTTGTTCAACAAATCCAATTTTGTAGAAACTTTAGAACCGCCGACAATAGCCATCAACGGGCGTTTCGGGTCGTTCAAACCTGTTGTCAAAGCATTTACTTCTTCAGCCATCAACAAGCCCATTGCAGATGGACGCAATTTAGCGGCAGCCACAATAGAAGCGTGAGCACGGTGAGCCGTTGAGAAAGCGTCAGAAACATAAACATCAGCTGGTTTAACCAATTCTGCAGCCCAAGCTTCATCGCCTTTTTTCTCTTCATTGTAGTAACGCAAGTTTTCCAATAACAAAACTTCATTAGCTTTCATAGCTTTAACGGCGTCGGCAACTTTTTCGCCAATGCAATCGTCAACAAACACAACATGTTTGCCCAAAGCTTTTTCCAATTCCGGAGCAACGTGGCTCAAAGAATTTTTAACATCGCCCTTGCCTTCCGGACGGCCAAAGTGAGAAATAACCACAACTTTTGCGCCTTTTTCCATCAACAATTTAATAGTTGGAACAGTGCGGTCAATACGAGCTGTGTTGGTTACGTGGAAATTTTCATCCATAGGCACATTCAAATCGGCGCGCAACATAACAACTTTGCCGTTCAAATCACCTAAATCTTCAATAGTTTTATATCCTTGCATTGTTTTTCCTTACATATTTATAAAAAAACTCTCCCCGCCCAAGCCAAAAGCAGCAGCGCTAGGCCAACCGCTTTTTGCCTGAAACGGGGAACAAAAAATTAGCCGTTTACTTTAGCCATGTGGGCAATCAAATCCAAAACTTTGTTTGAATAACCCCATTCGTTGTCGTACCAGCTGATTACTTTAACGAAAGTATCTGTCAATTGAATACCAGCTTTGGCATCAAAGATAGATGTATGAGAATCGCCCAAGAAATCAGAAGAAACAACTGCATCTTCAGTATAGCCCAAAATGCCTTTCAATTCGCCTTCAGAAGCTTTCTTCATAGCAGCGCAGATTTCTTCATAAGTGGCAGGTTTAGCCAAGTTGGCTGTCAAGTCTACAACAGAAACATCCAAAGTCGGAACACGCATAGACATACCTGTCAATTTGCCGTTCAAAGCCGGAATAACTTTACCAACAGCTTTTGCAGCACCGGTAGAAGAAGGGATAATGTTGCCAGAAGCAGCACGACCGCCTCTCCAATCTTTTACAGACGGACCATCAACAGTTTTTTGAGTAGCGGTTGTAGAGTGAACAGTTGTCATCAAACCATCTTTAATACCAAATGTATCGTTCAAAACTTTTGCAATTGGTGCCAAGCAGTTTGTGGTGCAAGATGCGTTAGAAACAAACTGAGTGCCTTTAACATAAGAATCGGTGTTTACGCCGCAAACAAACATCGGAGTGTCATCTTTAGAAGGTGCAGACATAACAACATATTTAGCACCGGCGTCAATGTGACCTTGAGATTTTTCTTTTGTCAGGAACAAACCTGTAGATTCTACAACGTAATCAGCGTGGATGTCGCCCCATTTCAAATCAGCAGGGTTCTTTTCTGCAGTAACGCGGATGGCTTTGCCGTTTACAACCAATTTACCGTCTTTAACTTCAACAGTACCGTTGAAACGACCATGCATTGTGTCATATTTCAGCATATAAGCCATATATTCAACATCAATCAAATCATTAATGCCAACGATTTCAATATCATTTCTTGCCTGAGCAGCGCGGAAAACCAAACGGCCAATACGACCGAATCCATTAATACCAACGCGAACAACCATATTATTATTCTCCTAAGTCAAATTGTTGTGCGGACAGCCCCGCACGGGCATATAGTTTCAAAAACTGGGCTTAATTTAGCATTAAAGATGAAATTTTCAAGTAAAATTTTCATCTAACGCTTATAATTCGTTGATAAATTGATTTATCAGCCGTACACCAAATCCGCTTGCGCCCTTTGGATACAGCGGTTTTGGCTCTTCAACCAAATCCATGCCGGCAATATCAACGTGCGCCCACTTGGTTTCTTTTTTGACAAAGCGCTGTAAAAAACAAGCGGCGGTGCAAGAACCGGCGGCGCGTCCGCCAACGTTTTTCATATCTGCCACAGTCGAATCCATTTGTTTGTTAAACTCGGCATTCATCGGCAACTGCCACAAAAGCTCTCCGCAATGCTCGCCGGCCACGTTCAAAGCTTTTGCCAATTTGGCGTTATTGCTGAATAAACCGGCGTAAGAGTGTCCCAAAGCAATCACAATAGCACCAGTCAAAGTTGCCATATCCACAACATATTCCGGCTTATACTCCTCTTGAATATAGGTCAGGCAGTCGGCCAAAACCAAACGTCCCTCGGCGTCGGTATTTTGCACTTCCACGGTTTGTCCCGACATAGAACGGAAAATATCACCCGGACGATAGGCGCTGCCGGAAGGCATATTTTCAACCAACCCCACCACGGCAACCACATTTTTTTGCGCTTGCTGCAGAGCCAGCGACTTCATAACGGCAACCATAGCCGCAGCACCGGCCATATCTTGTTTCATATCACCCATACCGGCCGCCGGCTTGATGGAAATACCGCCGCTGTCAAAGGTAACGCCCTTGCCCACCAGACCAACGGTAAAATCATCGTTTTCTTTATTTCCTTTCCATTTGATGACCGCCACACGCGGCTTGTTTACGGAGCCTTGCGCCACCGCCAAAGCCAAGCCAAAGCCGCGCTCTTTCATCGCTTTCTCGTCTAAAATTTTGACTTCTAAACCAAGATACTCCAAACGGCGGATATCGGCGGCAAAAACCTCGGGCGTCAAATAATTTGCCGGCTCGTTAATCAAATCGCGGGCATAGCGCACGGCGTTTGCCAAACCGGAAAGCGGCTTATAATCTGTCATATCGGTCAAACCGATAAATATTATTCGCTCCAATTTAGGATAAAACGATTCAGGTTTGGCTGTAAAATACTTGTCAAACGTATATGACGCCAGCTCTATACCAAAAGCAAAATCACTGATAAGTTCTTCGCGGTCTATCAAATCCACCTTGACTTCTCGGCAATTTTTAACCTTTTGATAAATTTCTCCGGCCAAAACTTCCATGTCTAAACTTGACGTTGTTTTTTTAATAACCACGGCTATAACTTGGTAATCACCCAAATTATAAACTTTTATACCGCTTTCCGCAGTCTGCTTTTTGACCGCATCTGCTAAAACTTTTTCTCTTTCTGATAAGACGCGCACAATTTCTGACGCTTTTTCTGCAATCAAGACTTTATCTTGAGCGGCTCTAATGTTTTTTCCGGTAACAAATTCAACCATTGCAATCTCCTTTATCCATAATATTTAATCACTTATATGA
>USCF01000060.1 GCA_900553115.1 uncultured Alphaproteobacteria bacterium | reverse complement strand
GTCGATTTCGGCAGATGAAAATTTGTGATAATCATATCTATTATTTTAAATTTATACCCAGGGGTGATGAAAATATCTGTTTCTCCGCAAAATGGGTGCAGAATCCCTTGGTCGTCTGCCGCACTTTCCAGCAGGCGCACCGAAGTTGTGCCAACGGCAATAATCCGCCGGCCTTGTTTTTTTGCCTCATTTATAATTTGGCAAGCCTCAGGAGTTATTACTCCAAATTCGGCGTGCATTTTATGATTTTTAGTGTCATCGGTTTTTACGGGCAAAAAAGTACCGGCGCCAACGTGCAGAGTTAAAAACACTCGTTTAACACCCATGTCGTCAATTTCTTTAAGCAATCTGTCTGTAAAGTGCAGGCCGGCTGTCGGAGCCGCAACTGCGCCTTCATGTTTGGCATATACAGTTTGATAGTCCTCCTTGTCGTTGTACGGATTCCATAATCCGGCTAGCGGTTTATCGCGCTTAATATACGGCGGTAAAGGCATTGAACCGTATTGCTCAAGTTTTTTACCCAAATCGTCAGGAGGGCAAAGAAAACGAATTTTTACACCGTCTTCATCATCTTTTTGTAAAACTTCGGCGCTGAAATCTGATTTTTCGGCAGAAATTTCAGCCGTGTAAAAGTGTATAACATCGCCGATATGAAGTCTTTTAGCGTTTTTAATAAACGACCACCAGCTGATACCATCATCAGGATGATATAAGGTAACTTCAACCAGAGCTTCTCCGCGCTGTCCGTATAAACGAGCCGGAATTACCTTGGTGTCATTGAACACGAGAACATCGTCAGGACGCAGAATTTTCGGTAGGTCATAAAAATGACGGTCATGAATCTCGTTTTCTTCCGATAAATCGAGCAGACGAGAAGAGTCACGCGGATTTGCCGGTTTTTTAGCTATTAGGTCTTTATCCAAATCAAAATCAAAAATATCTACTTTCATATCAGCCTCTTTTTTTAGTATTTAAGGCTATTTTTAATCTATGATGGGCAATAACGCAAGCTGTTTTATCTAAGTTTCGACAATATTATATGATATTTGTCAAATAAAAAGGCTTTGAGCTTGTTTTTTCGTGAATTTAGATAAAAAAAATTGTGTTTTTGACAAAAAAATATATTGCAATAAGCCTGAAAATAGTGTATAGTCTGTTTATAATAAATAGGATAACTATGTCAAAAGGAGTTAATGACAATGGCTAAAGAAATGACGGTTGAAGAAGCAGTCCGCGTTATTAAAGAAAGTTATGAATTTGGCGATAAGTTTGATGAGGCTGTGGCTTATTTAAAAGAGCATGATGCCGGCAATGAGGTGTTGGTTCCGTTTAAAGACGAAAAAGCACAGGATATGATTAAAAAAGCCAGAGCAAAAGCGTATGTAGAACAATGCTTGCTTGACGGTGAATATGACAAAAATTTTGATGAAGCCGTTAAAATTCTGAAAGGCGACAAGGAAGTTCAGTCTAAGATTAAAGATGAACAAGAAATTTATGATAGCGAAAATCATCTGGAATTGGAAGATGAAGATGCTGTGTTGCATAATACCAAAAAAATCAGCAGTCTTGCAGATTCGTATATAGATGATAAAGAAAACGCCGAAGACTTTAAAGAGATGCAAAATAAAGTTGAAATTATTGACGACTCCGGTCAAACAATTTCTGCTGAAGACGCTCAAAAGTATTGGAACGCTATGCTCGACAGCGCTAAAGAACAAGCTGTAATGCTGCGCGCCGGCGATAAAAATTTCTTTATGAAAAAAGAAAATGAAAAACGTCAGACCTTACACCGCGATATTAAAGATTTTTTGGCTATTGGTGTTGCTGCGGGCGCTGCTGGCAGTGCTATGGACGAGCCTAGCGAAAAAGAAGTTGTTGTGGGCAGCAAAGACTATGACAAATATATTAAAAAACAGGCAGATAAAGCTGAAAAGGCTTTGGATTCGTTGTTTGCAAATGGTCAAAAAGCTAAAATTAAAACAAGCTTTTTCCTAACTAATTTTGTAGATACATCTAATAAAATTGCCTCTTACTCTCATCGTTGGCTGCAAAAAGGTTTCAAAAAAGTTGCTTCTATATTTGGCAAACGTCACGAAGCTTTTGATAATAAAATGAAAGGTTTGTTTGGCAAGGCTTATACCGTTAAACAAGCTGCTGTAGAACATGTTAAAAACAACAAATTGCGTTTGATTACCGATACGCTTGCAACAGCTGGTGTGGCTTTAACCGCAGGTACGGTAATTGCTTTGCCGGTTGTGGCCGGATACGCACTTTATACTGCAGCCGGTTCTTGGGTATGGCCGTTGGTCGAAAAGAAAACTAAAGCTATCCGTGAAGCTAAAAAATCCGGTAAAGATGCTAGCGAATGGGTAGGATTTAAGGGCTTGAAAAAAGCTTATGCCGCCGTTAAAAGTGATGAAAAAGAGTTTAAAAAATATAAAAACAGAGCTCTTACCGGAACAGCGTTTGGTATTGCCGGCGCCGGTGTAGTTGCCGGAATGGGCGCGGCTTCTAACTGGGCTGTTGATAAAGCCGGTTATGGAATCGCTAAAGTGACATCTTCTGTTATTCGTTCTACAGGTTCTGTAACAAGTCAGTTTTTGAATTTACGCGATGCTAAAAAAGATTTTAAGGCAGACCCATCGGCCGAAAACAGAGCCAGATTGAAACAAGCTAAAATTGGTTTGGGATTGGGCAGCGTTATTGCCTTTGCCGGTAATTTGTTGGCCTTTGATAATGTTGCAAAAGCTAATTCTGCTGAAAATTCTGGCGGTGTAATTAATAAAATTAAGAGTTGGTTTCATAAAGATGAACCTGCAGCAGCAGATTCTACAACTGTAGCCAACGCTCCGGCTGTTGAAAATTCAGCTAACGGCGGTGCAGCAAATGCAGCTGCCGCAGAGGTTGAAGCTCCGATTGTTACCGCTCCGGCTGCTTATGACGCCTCTATGGGCATCAGCGAAAAACACTGGAATGAAATGCACCAAAAATTAACCGGTATTTATGAAAATCATTCCGCATTGTTTGGTAAAGAAAATGTTTCTTCCAGCGAAGCTTGGGATAAAATGTATCAAAACTTGGATAACGCTATGAAAGCTAATCCGGAATATTTTGGAAACATGACCAAAGAGCAATTCTTGTATAAATATATGAAATTGATTGAAAATACCGAGCGTGTTTCTAATGGCCCTTCTGGTTATTTGGTAACAAAATTGGGTAAAGACGGTTTGCCTCTGTATGGCGATAAAGATATGACTAAAGTTATGCGTGATATGAACGCTATGTTGAATTGCGGTGACAAATTCAAAGTTTCGGCTGCTGAAATGAATAAGGCTTTAGATTATATTGATGCAAAAACTGGCCGCTATATGGGGCCTGGTGCTGATGCGATTATTACTAATAACCGTTATGTCGGCGGTCGCGTGGAATGCGGCGAAAATTATCAAAACGCTTGGGAACGTGCAGTGCGCAAAGTTGCCGCTCATCATAAGCAGACGGTGGTTTCTCAGCCTGTTATTGAACCAGAGCCAGCTCCAGCTCCGGCTCCGACTCCGGCTCCTGCTCCTGAACCAGTTAAAACTCCTGTGGCGGTGGAAGAGGTTGTGACAGACAATGCACCGGCTCCAAAAGCTCCGCATATTGAGGAAGTTGTGGTAAACAACAAGCCTGCAGAACATAAAGTTATTATCAATGAAGGCGCTACCGATGGTAACTTAGATGTTAACAGCGGAAAGGTTAGCGGACGAAGCAGAAGTTTTGTTACTGACCGCGGCGGAAGATAATAAGCGGTTATCTAAGGGGCTATAACTTTTGATATTTAAGTATAAGTTTGTATATGGTATGAAAAAGTTAATATGTGTTAGCTCGTTATCTAAACTTTGAAAATTAGCACCGGTTTTCTGAAAAGAAGACCGGTGCTTTTGTTGAGTGAAAATAAATTTTGTTGTTTATTCCGCGCCAATGACTTCACGGCGGCCGACTCTGTCAGGAGGAGTAACAATACCTTCATCTTCCATACGTTCAATCAGAATTGCGGCGCGGTTATAGCCTAAGCGCAGTTTACGCTGAATATAGCTGGTTGAGGCTTTTTTGTCAGCACGAACAATGGCTACGGCTTGATTATATAAATCATCATCGCTGTTATCGCCTCCCATTTCGCCTTTATCAAATACCGGAGTGTCTTTGCCTGTGTTTAACTCGCCTTCTGTCACATCTGCCACATATTTTGGCTCGCCTTCGGATTTGATGAATTCAACAACTCTTTCAACTTCGGCATCGGTAACAAAGCAACCATGCACGCGAATCGGACGTAAACCAGACGGCATATAGAGCATATCACCCATGCCCAAAAGCTGCTCGGCGCCTTGTTCTCCCAAAATAGTGCGGCTGTCAATTTTTGTGGTAACGTGGAAACTGATTCGGCTTGGAAAGTTAGCTTTAATTGTACCGGTAATCACGTCAACAGATGGACGTTGGGTGGACATAATCAGGTGAATGCCGGCGGCACGCGCCATTTGCGCCAAACGCTGTATGGCCGCCTCAACTTCTTTGCCGGCAACGAGCATCAAATCGGCCATTTCATCAACCACAATCACAATGTATGGCATAGGCGTGGTGTCTACGATTTGTTCTTCATATAAAGGACGTCCGGTTTCTTTATCAAACCCTACCTGAATGGTTTTTTTGATTTCTTTGCCGGTGGCGCGCATATCTGATACTTTTTGGTTGTAACCGGCAATGTTGCGGACGTTTAAAAGCGCCATAGCGCGGTAGCGGTCTTCCATTTCTCTAACCGCCCATTTTAGACCGACAACAGCTTTTGCCGGATCGGTAATGACAGGTGTCAAAAGGTGCGGAATGCCGTTGTACATAGAAAATTCAAGCTGCTTAGGGTCTATCATAATAAGCTTGCATTCTTCCGGTGTCATACGATAGAGCAGCGACAGAATCATGGAGTTAACACCCACAGATTTACCTGAACCAGTAGTTCCGGCAACCAGCAAGTGCGGCATTTTGGAAAGGTCGGCGTATATATGCTGTCCGCCTATGTCCTTGCCGAGTGTAACATTTAAGATGTTTTTGCTGTTCTTAAATGCAGGATCTTCTAAAAGTTCGCGTAACCAAACTGTTTGGCGTTTTTCATTTGGCAGTTCAATACCAATGGTATTGTGGCCGCTGACCACAGCCATACGCACTGAAGCCACAGCCATAGAGCGGGCAATGTCGTCCGACAAGCCGATGACACGAGCAGTTCTTGTGCCAGGAGCAGGTTCTAGCTCGTATAACGTAACTACCGGACCAGGGCGGACTTTAACAATTTTGCCTTTAATACCAAAATCTTTAAGCACTGTTTCTAGTTCGACGGCATTCTTTTGCAATGTCGCCTCGTCGTATTCTATATCGCCGCTGTCTTGCGGTATAGAAAGTAAATTTATATCCGGCAGCTGATATTCGTTTTCGTTTGCAGCAGCGGCAGGCTGAGCAATTTTAGAAGCTGGTGTGGAAGTGTCGCTAAAGTTTGGAACCGGTGTCGGAGTGATTTTTTCTGCAGGTTTTTGCGAATTTGGTACAGATGGCTGCTGTGCTTGTAAAGAAGCGGTGATAGAAGCAGCAGCTGTTGGTATGGTCAATAATTCTTCTTGCTGCGGAATGTTTTCTGCTGGACTTGATTTAGCAGCTTTAGAGGCAAAAGAACGTGCGCCTTCAGTTTGATAGATGTCTTCCGGAGTTATTTTTTTAGATGGTTTCTTTACGTTTTGATTGGCAAAGTCTCCGTCTTTAATAAAATCAAAAGTAGGGCTGAAACTTGATGAAATTGCTCCGGTATCGTCAGAACCTGTTTCAATTGCTAAATTTCCAATAGTCTGAGCAGTGTTGGCTTGCGGAATTTCTATTTTTAAGCCGCTGTTTTGAGCGCTAGTCATTAAAGGAGCTGCTGAAGTTTGCTGACTAGAAACAGTATTGAGGCTTTGAGGTTTGGCAAAAACGGAGGCTTGACCAAAACTAGGTTCAACTCGATTGAGCGGTGGTAAATGGTTTTTGTTCAATAACTTATCTTGCAGATAGCGGGGGTTTATTTCTTTGAACTCACTGAAGTTGCGAATATTGGCAATTCGTTTGGATAAATTCAAAATACTCAGCGAGCAGTTTTTTAGCAAATTACCGATTTTGGCGGTTAAACGCAGCCAGAGGGTGAAAGTTATGCCGGCGGCAAAGTTAAAAGAAAGTATGCTGATAAACAACACAATACTTTCCAGCAGAATTGTGTTGTAAGAAAAATTAAGCATATTTATGTAGTTATTGAGCGGACGGCTCAAGCTGCGGCTCCATTCGCCGGTCAGATTATAAGGCAAATTGAAACGACCTAAAAATGAACTGCAAGTCAAATCTAAAAATGCAGAAAAGCATAACAAACCGACAATCCAAGCGAAAATGCGCATTTTATATTCGGCAAACGCCTGAAAGCGAACAAGTCCTAGACCCCAAAGAATCGGTACAAGCAAATAAATAATGAACGCCAAACCAAATGAGCTTAAAACAAAATCGGCGCTATATGAACCAAATGAGCCTAACCAGTTTTTTACGACAACATCGTCTGATGCCGCTTTATTAAAAGACGGATCATCGGCGTTGTAACTTATCAGGCTGATATAAATCAGCAGCGGAAAGATAATTAAACTCAATCCGATAAGTTCGCATAA
>USCF01000059.1 GCA_900553115.1 uncultured Alphaproteobacteria bacterium | reverse complement strand
AATAGTTATTGCATATTTGCGAAAAATCGGCTAATCTATCTTTAGTAGGATTTTTGTGTGTAAAAAAAACGATCCTTATTTTTACACAACTTTATAGCCAAAAGATTTGTTAAATCAGATAGTTAGAGTTAATATAATCACTACATTTCCACTCTTAACGCTATTTTCTTGCCACTGGCACCATTTTCCGTCTCTGGCACCAGTCATCCTCGGCCTTGTGCCTAGGATCTTGCTGCAACAAACACCTAGCCAACTCTATCAACCGGCGTTTTTCACGCCTCCACTTTCAGCGTCATTTTTCAGCGCCTCATGCCGTTTTATAGGCTGAGGCAGACTGGAGAATCCATAACCTTGTTGCCCACGGCAACGCATATTGACATTGCTACCGCAATGGCGTTATGGATATTCGGGATTGGCACATCCTGTGGGGTGTGCCTCCCAAGTATGACAACGAAAGTAATAAGAAAAACCGGCTGCTTTAAGCCAACCGGCACAAGCTTGCAGAAACTCGGATAGCGTGCGTAGATGCGACGGAATTTTTAAGCGCAGTATACAAATTAGTACATAAGAAAAACCGGCTGCTTTAAGGCAACCGGCACTAACTCTCAGAAACTCGGACAATGAGCTTAATGCGAAGTAATATTTTTGCGCCGTGTACAAACTAGTACATAAGAAAAAATCTTACCAGCAGAAAGCCATTAGACGAGTTTCCCTATATCATAAAGCGGACAAGCTGCACCAAATAAGCATACACCGCAAATGCGGCAATTTTATAAAGCACGGCAATACTCATAATCGAACCGCCGACAATTAAAAGCTGGATTAAAACAGCCGCAACAACCGCGCAACCCAAAATCAGGAACCAATAATATTTTTGCTTTAAAAGCAGCAAAGAAATTATTAAGGCGGATATAGTTAAGTATAGTCCCTTCATTGCGCCGAATGTTGCCGAAACTGGAGCTGTTACGACGCCAAAGCCAAAAATGAATGACGCCATAATCACCACCAAAGCCGCAATAAAAATCATAAAACAAGTTTGTTTTGACATTTTTATATCCTCTAAAAACTAGTAGCTTCGTGCATAAATCACATCTAAAGTCGCATCTTTACCGGTCAGCAAGCATTTTCCGGTGGTGCCGCTCTGGTCAAACGGAATGCAGCGAATAGTGATTTTCATCGCTTTCAGCAATTCTTCGGTTGCCGGATCCGCACACCATTTACCGCGTACAAACGCAACTTTGCCATGTTTACCATCTTCAATCCATTCATTGCCGTTGGCAAAATAAGCGGCAAATTCTTCCGGAGTTTTAATATCGGTACGAATATTTTGTTCCAAACGCTCTTTTGCACGCTTAAACATTTCATGTTGCAAAAATTCCAAACGCTCGCTGACAGTAGCCACAAATTCTTCAGTCTTCAGAATTTTTTTGCCTTCCGGCTGACCAAAGAAAATACGCTCTTTAACCATCAAACCGCCGTTTTCTATATCGCGGGCGCCAATTTCGCAAACCATAGGCGCGCCTTTGCGAACCCACTCCCAAACTTTATCCACGCTGGATTTGTCGCGAGAATCAATTTTGGTGCGCAGTCTTTCGCCAAACGCGGTTTTATTTTTCAGCTGAGCTTGAATGTTTTCAATATACTCCATAATTTTTGCGGCATCATCATTCTTTTTAATCAACGGAATAAAGATGATCTGATACGGTGCAATTCTTGGCGGAACAACCATTCCCTCGTCATCAGCGTGTGACATAATCACACCGCCGATTAAGCGGGTGGAAACGCCCCAAGAAGTGGTGTAAGCGTATTCTTGCTCATTGTTTTGATTAACAAATTTAATATCCGCCGATTTAGCAAAATTTTGCCCCAAAAAGTGAGAAGTCCCGGCTTGCAGAGCTTTACCGTCCTGCATCATGGCTTCAATACAATATGTATCTACCGCCCCCGGAAATTTTTCGTGTTCCGGCTTGCGTCCAGCAATCACCGGCATAGCCAAAACATCTTCGGAAACTTCTTTATACACATTCAACATTTTAGTTGTCTCGGCTTCAGCTTCTTTAGCCGTGGCGTGTACGGTATGTCCCTCTTGCCACAAAAATTCACGCGTGCGCAAAAACAAACGCGGACGCATTTCCCAACGAACAACGTTTGCCCATTGGTTTAACAAAATCGGCAAATCACGATAAGATTTCACCCATTTAGAAAACGAGTCGGCGATAATGGTCTCGCTGGTCGGACGCACAATCAGCGGCTCATCTAATTCAGAAGCAGGTTTCAGCTTACCGTCTTCATTAACCAAACGAGAGTGCGTAACCACAGCCATTTCTTTGGCAAATCCCTCAACGTGGTCGGCTTCTTTTTGAAAGAATGAAAGCGGAATAAACAGCGGAAAATAGTAGTTTTCGTGGCCTGTTTCCTTAAAACGATAATCCATTTCGTGCTGGATACGTTCCCAAATTCCATAGCCCCAGGATTTTATAACCATACACCCCGGAGAAACGGAGTTTTCTGCCATATCGGCTTCGGCTACCACACTTTGATACCATTCCGGATAATTTTGTTTACGACTATTTTTCAAAGCCATTTATTTTCTCCCTATCTCAATTCACCGCCGGTCTTTTTACCGACTTCAGCTATAACTTTATTCATCAAATTTTCAATATCTTTATCGGTAAAGGTTTGTTCCACCGGCTGGAATGTCAAAGCAATCGCCACGGATTTTTTACCTTCCGGCATATTTTCGCCCTCATAGACATCAAACACGCGCACATCGGTAATGTGATTGCGGTCGGCGTTTTTAGCGGCGGCAATAATCGCAGCGGCGCTAACTGACTTGTCTACCACAAAGGCCAAATCCTTATCAACCGGCTGGAATTGCGATAATTCCAGTTTTTTGCGTGCTTTACCTTGTGTGTTGCGCGGCAACGGAATATTATCCAAAATCACCTCAAAAGCAACAACACGGGTTTTAATATCAAAGGCTTTTAAAACTGCCGGATGAATTTCGCCAAAATAGGCCAACACATTTTTACCCAAACGCAAAGTTCCTGAGCGCCCCGGATGATAATATGACGGCGCGTCCAAAGTAATCTGCGGATTTTCAAACGGACCTTTAGCCGCAGCAATCACGGCCAAAGCATCGGCTTTAGCGTCAAAAACATCATAGTCGCGGTTGCTGTGCGTCCAATCTTTTTTAGACGTTTGACCGCAGCGAACGCCGCTTGCCGCCATATTTTGCTCTTGCGGATTGCGGCCATAAAATTCCGGACCAACTTCAAACAAAGAAACATTGGCATAACCGCGGGCGATATTATTTTTAACCGCAGTCAGCAAATTCGGCAAAATTGACGGACGCATTTCATTCAGCTCTTTGGCAATCGGATTAGCCAAGATAATTGCTTCATGTCCTTTGCGGAAATATTGTGCCAAATCGCTGTCGGCAAAACTCCAAGTCACGGTTTCATACATACCGCGCGAAGCCAGCTCATGTTTTACAATCACGGCATTGTGCTGAGCCGGCGACAAAGTTTCTTTCGGGAATTTGTCATGCGGCAAAGACACAGCCGGAATTTCATCCAAACCAATCATACGCACAACTTCTTCAACCAAATCATGCTCACCTTCAATATCGCCGCGCCAACTTGGTGAAACCGCCTTAATTTTGCCGTTTTCCAAAGAAGTTTCAAAACCAAGCTTGTTCAAAATTTCCATAGACTTTTCGGCGCTTACCGGCAAACCGATTAAAGTTTCCAAGCGCTCCGGACGCAAATACGCCACTTGCGGCTTGCATTCTTCCGAACCGACTACGGTCAATTCCGACGCCTCGCCGCCGCAAATGTTTAAAATCATCGCAGTAGCATAGTCCGAACCACTGATATTTGATTTAGGATCAACCCAGCGTTCATAACGATAGCGGGAATCCGAATCTATTTGCAGATGACGGCCGGTGCAGGCAATGCATTCCGGCTTAAACAAAGCGCATTCCAGCAAAACATTGGTCGTATCCGTCGAGCAGCCTTTAGCCAAACCGCCCATAATACCGCCCAGACATTGCACACCTTCCGCATCGCAAATAGCCAAGGCCTTATCATTCAAAACATATTCTTTTTCATTCAATGCGGTAAATTTTTCGCCATCTTTTGCCATACGAACAACAATATCGCCGCTTAATTTATCTGCGTCAAAAACGTGTAACGGACGCGCCAAATCATAATTTATGTAATTGGTAATATCAACAAGCGGAGAAATAGAGTGTAAACCGATTGCCTCCAAACGGTCTTTCATCCACTTCGGCGTTTCGGCTTTATTATTTACGTTGCGAATATAGCGCGCGGTGTAAGTCGGACATTCCGCCGGACATTCCACCGTAACTTTTAGCGGATTAGCAAATTTAGCCGGAGTTTTAACAATATTCAGCGGCTTTAACTTACCCAATCCGGCCGCAGCCAAATCGCGAGCAATACCGCGCACACCCAAACATTCGGCGCGGTTAGGAGTAATAGAAACTTCTATCACCGGATCAATAGCCAAAACTTCTGCCGCCGGTTTGCCAAGTTGCGTGTCAGCAGGCAATTCAATAATGGCATTGTGGTCAGAACCAATCCCCAATTCATCAAAAGCGCACATCATACCGCAGCTTTCAACACCACGAATTTTTGTTGGTTTCAAACGTTCGTTAAACAAAGGAATCAATGTTCCGGACGGAGCGAAAATACCGATTAAACCGGTAAAAACATTCGGCGCACCGCAAACAACTTGATATTTATGGGTTCCGTCGTTCACGCACAAAACGTGCAAATGGTCTGAATCCGGATGATTTTCCACGCTATCCAAACGAGCAGTGATAAAACCGTCTAAATTAGCGGCCGGATTATAAACCTCTTCAACTTCCAAACCGATACGGGTTAATGTTTCGCTGATTTCATCGAGTGTGGCTGTGGTGTCTAAATGTTCTTTGAGCCAAGATAAAGTAAATTTCATCGTGCAAGTCCTCCGTTATTGCTTAAACCGCCGGTCATAGAAGAAAAATCAAGCGGTGTAAAACCATAGTGTTTGAGCCAACGAACATCAGATTCAAAGAATGTGCGCAAATCAGGAATACCATATTTCAGCATAGCCAGACGGTCAATTCCCAAGCCAAAAGCAAAACCTTGATATTCGTTAGGATCAATTCCGCCGGCTTTCAGAACATTCGGGTGTACCATACCGCAGCCCAAAACTTCAAGCCAATCTGTTCCCGCGCCAATTTTCAGCTCGTTTTTAGTTTTCAGACAGCCGATGTCCATTTCTGCCGAAGGTTCGGTAAACGGAAAATATGACGGACGATAACGCACCGGCAAATCGTCCAGTTCAAAAAAGGCTTTCATAAAGTCATACAAGCAGCCCTTAAGATGCGCCATGGTAATGTTTTTATCAATCACCAAGCCCTCAACTTGATGAAACATCGGAGTGTGAGTGGCATCATAGTCCGAGCGATAAGTGCGCCCCGGAGCAATAATGCGGATTGGCGGCTGCTGTTTTTCCATTGTGCGGATTTGCATTCCCGATGTGTGAGTACGGATAACGTATGCGGTATCCATATCAAACGGTTCCTCAGGGTTGCTGCTGAGGTAGAATGTATCCTGCATTTGGCGCGCCGGATGGTTTGCCGGCATATTCAAAGCGTTAAAGTTATGGAACTGGTCTTCAATATCCGGACCGTTTGCCACATCAAATCCCATTTCGCCAAAAATAGCGACAACTTCTTCATAAATTTTAGAAACAGGGTGAATGCGTCCTTGAGTTTCGGGACGAACCGGCAAAGTAACATCAATGGTTTCGCTTGCCAATTTTTCATTCAAGGCTTTTTCTTCCAACACGGATTTTTGTTCTGTAATCGCGGCGTCAATTTCGTTTTTGATAACGTTCAAAGCCTTGCCGGCGGCAATTTTTTCTTCCAGCGGCAAAGCACCCAAGCCTTTCATTTGTTCGGTCAGTTTACCTTTTTTACCCAAAACGGCAACGCGGATTTCATCTAATTTGCGGCCGCCCTGATTTTTGTCAGGGTATCGTTTTTTAATTCTTCTAAATTTTCCATTATTTGCAACCTTAGTTTTTTAAAACATAAAAAAGAGTCCGCCTCGGGACTGCCCTTTAGCCAACTCTTTTTTATTCTTTTTACTTTGTATCTATTTTATTTCTTAAGAGCCGCTTTGGCAGTTTCTACCAACTTAGCAAATGCTTGGGGCTCCTTCAAAGCGATATCAGCAAGAACTTTACGATCAAGTTCAACACCGGCTTTAATCAGCCCGCTGATAAATCGAGAATAAGTCATATCATGGATACGTGTAGCAGCGTTGATACGTTGAATCCACAAAGAGCGGAAACTTCTTTTCTTTGCTTTTCTGTCACGGTAAGCATATTGCAAACCTTTTTCAACTTTTTCAACAGCAACTCTGAATACATTTTTATTACGACCTCTATAGCCTTTAGCCATATCCAAAATTTTTTTATGGCGAGCGTGAGCCGTTAAACCTCTTTTAACACGAGACATATCCTATCCTCCCCTAAATAAACGGTAAAAACTTTTTAACAAACTTGTTCGCTGCTGCAATAATCATAGAGCCGCGAGCTTGTCTTTTTTGCTTTTTCGGTTTGTTGAAGAGAAGGTGTCTCTTGAACGAATGGTTTCTTTTCAATTTGCCGGTGCCGGTAACGCTGAAACGTTTAGCAGCGGCTCTTTTAGTTTTTAATTTAGGCATTTTATTCCCTTTCAATAAACTGGAATTAAACAACAAGCTGTCAGGCATGCCAATTCGCCCGAACAACTCAGACAAAG
>USCF01000058.1 GCA_900553115.1 uncultured Alphaproteobacteria bacterium | reverse complement strand
GCCTGAACGCATACCGCAGTCCTGAAAGCGTCGTCAGCTTCCGATACATCGACCACACACCCTCTCACGACCCTCTCTATGTTCCGTTTGGTTTGGCCACACGCTATGGCCACGACAGCTTTGTTGCCAAAGATAAAAACGGTGTCCGCCGTTCCGAATTGGAAGTTGTTGACGGCAATATTTCGGCCGCCTACAAAGTTGATAATCATTTGTCATTGGGTGTGAGCGGTATTCTGCGCCATATTAAGGGCAAATTAACTTCTAATGTGAATAGTCCTCTTCCTAATTTGGGATATAGTGATTTTAAGGTTTCCGGTTGGTCAACAACTATGAACTTGGGTGCAATGTATGAGTTTGATGAAGATACCCGTATCGGCTTGTCTTATCGCTTTAAGAGTACTCAACGTACCACAGGTCATCACACAATTTCGGTTAATCCGCAATTTGCGGCAATGGCTTCTTTAATGTTGAATATGCAGGATGTTAATCGTTATGATTCTGTTTCTGATCCTGAACTTCCGGCAAGCTGGATTTTATCCGGTTATCACAAGTTTGGAGAAAAATGGGGTACAACCGCAACCGTTAAATATACGCAATGGCATCGTTTCCACGTATTTCCGGCTTATTCCGATAATCCGTTAAGACCTGATTTGGGCGTACAATATCGCTGGAAAGACGCTTGGAACTTTGCTTTGGGACAAGATTATTATTTGAATGAAAATTGGACATTGCGCGCCGGCTTGGCTTGGGACCAATCTCCTGTTCCAAACAGCACATACCGCACAAATCGTATTCCTGACACCGACCGTTTATGGACTTCTTTCGGTGTAAGTTATGCCACCGGAAATCATCAGTTTGACTTTGGTTATGCTCACTTATTCATGATGCATGGTAAAGTTTGGAACTCTGCCGAAAAAGATACCAATGCAAAATACAAGAGCTATAGCAATATGTATGCTTTGCAATATCAATATAAATTTTAAGCAAGCTGATCTCTGTTTTATTAAAAATCCGCAATTCTATTGCGGATTTTTTTGTAACTTGTTTTTATAAAGTTTTCACCTCTGATATCTTAATTTAATGCCGCCAAAGGCAAAATAGTTACAGATTTTCATCAATTTTCTTGATTTCCTGCGGTTTTCCTTCCTTAACAGGAGAAGAACTCTCATCGGTTGTGACGACTTTGTCTTCCAGTTCATCCATCAGCTTATCCAAATCTGAGGTTTCATCTTTTTTGTAGCCATCTTCTTTTGTCTCAGCCTCACCTTCTACCTTTGGCTGAACCAGCTTATTAAATAATTCCTCGCCGCTTTTTTTCAGTACATCGCTGGCAGCATCTGTTGCTTTATTTAATTTTTCGGCCGAAGAAGGCTCTTCGTCTTTTGCTTTTTCCTCATCAACTTTTTCATCGGTCTTAGCAGCGACTACCCCAAAAGTTTCGCCCTTAGCTTTCAAATCATCAAACCATTTTTCCGGTATCAAGCCTTTAATCGGACCTGCCGCGTCTCCGGCAAGTTTGAAATAGCGAGATTCGGCAAACACGCCTTTTTGAGATTCTTCCGGAATCAATGAAGAAATCATAATTTGGAGCAAAATCACAATAACCACACCACGGAAAATACCAAAAATAAATCCCAAAATTCTATCCAGAGCGCTCAGTTTGCTAAAACGGATTTGCGTGCTGATTTTATCGGCTGCCAAAACCCAAAAAATACAAAACATTATCAAAATAACCATGCCGGAAACAAGTCCTGACAACACTTCTGATGCAATGTATTTTTTCATTATCGGATCAACCACCGGCAACAAATAATAAACCGAAACACCAGCCAAAACCCACCCTATGATAGACAGCAGTTCTTTAGTGACACCGCGTGCAATGGCAACCAAGGCCGAAACGCCGACAATTACCAAAAAAACCACATCTAAATTGTTTAATTGCTCCATTTTTTTGCTCCTAATTAAACCAATTAATCAAACGATGAACATTGCCGATTTCATAGCAGGAAAGTTCATAATTTTTTGCGCCTTTGTCTTTTTTATCCTTACCGAACGACGGCGGAATAATAGCACTGACAAAACCAAGCTTATGCGCTTCTTTCATACGCAGATTAGGCTGGCTCACAGCTCTTATTTCTCCAGATAGTCCGATTTCTCCAAACACCACCATATCCGCAGGCAGTGGCTTATTGGTGAGCGACGATATAACCGCCATGGCAACTGCCAAATCAGCAGCCGGTTCAGTAATTTTTAAGCCCCCGGCTATGTTCAAATAAACATCATGAGAACTAAAATTCATGCTGCAGCGAGCTTCCAACACTGCCAGAATCATCGACAGCCTATTAGAATCCCAACCCACAACGGCTCGTTTTGGCGTTGAATAACCGCTAGGGCTGACCAAAGCCTGAATTTCCACCAACAGCGGACGAGAACCTTCTATACCGGCAAAAACGCACGAACCAGAAACATTTCCCTGTCTTTCAGCCAAGAACAGCGCCGACGGATTTTCTACTTCCACCAAACCTTTATCCTGCATTTCAAAAACACCTATTTCATCGGTCGCGCCATAACGGTTTTTAACCGCGCGCAAAATTCTAAAATGATGTCCGCGCTCACCTTCAAAATACAAAACCGTGTCAACCATATGTTCCAAAACCCGCGGTCCGGCAATTTCTCCTTGTTTTGTCACATGTCCAACCAAAAACAGCACAAACCCCTTGCGTTTAGCCAGTTTTATCAACTCATAAGCGCAGGCTCTAACCTGTCCCACGCTGCCGGGAGTGGATTCTACCTCGTCCAAATACATCGTCTGAATAGAATCAATAATCACCACAGCCGCATCTGTTTTTTCCAGCGTGGCAATAATATTGCGCACATCAGTGGCGCTAGCTAAATTAACCGGACTATCAGCCAAACCTAAACGGCTGGCGCGTATACGCACTTGGTCAATAGCTTCTTCGCCAGAAATATAATAGCATGGATAATGCTCATTTTTGTTTGCCAAACCAGCACATACTTGCAACAACAACGTCGACTTGCCAATACCAGGGTCGCCGCCAACCAAAATCACCGACCCCGGAACCAATCCGCCGCCCGTCACGCGGTCAATTTCATTAATTCCGGTTTGCAAACGGGCATAGGTGTTTTGTTCTCCTTTAAGCGGCACAAAATCTATGATTTTACCTTCTTTGCGCGGATTAATTTTAGAAAAGCCGTCATTTTTTTGCACTTCTTCAACAATAGAGTTCCATTCGCCGCAAGAATCACACTTTCCCTGCCAGCGCGGATAAGTCGCACCACAATTTTGACAAACATACAAACTGACACTTTTCTTTGCCATGGCTATACTTCCATTTTTATCGGCCCTTGCGAGCTTCCGTGAATAAATTGCTGTAAATATGGATTTTCGGACTTATCCATTTCTTTCACAGTACCAGACCAAATTATTTTTCCCTGATAAAGCATGGCGATTCTGTCGGCAATTTTACGCGCCGACGCCATATCATGTGTAATTGTCAAGGTTGTAGCCCCCAAACCGCGAGCCGATTCGATAATCAAATCATTGATAACATCAGCCATAATCGGGTCCAAACCGGTTGTCGGCTCATCAAAAAAGATAATTTCCGGACGACAGATAATAGCCCGCGCCAAACCAACACGTTTTTGCATACCGCCTGAAAGTTCAGCCGGCGATAAATCGGCCACATCGGGCGCCAAACCAACTTGACGCAACACACGAATAGCCGCCACTTTAGCTTGTTTGCGTGATTTTTCACCTTTTTGCAACAACCGAAAAGCCACATTTTCCCACACACTCAAGCTATCAAACAACGCCGCACCCTGAAAAAGCATACCCATTTTTTCATGAATATCTTTTTTTGTTCCGATTGTTTCTTCATCATCAATTTTTATAGAACCGCAATCCGGTGTCAACAAGCCTTGTATGCACTTAATCAAAACAGATTTTCCTGTACCTGAACCGCCGATAACGACTAAAGATTCGCCTTTTTTAATATCTAAATCCACGCCGTCCAGCACTTTTTTCTTGCCAAACGCTTTATATAAATTACGAATTTCTATTTTATTTTCACTCATGGCGCACCTTATTTAGAAAAGAAAATTTCAGTAATCAAATAGTTAAAAATCAAAACTAAAATAGACGATGAAACCACCGCGTTGGTTGTGGCCTCGCCCACACCTTGCGCACCGCCTTTAGAGCGATAGCCATGATAGCAGCCCATAATAGAAATAATAAAGCCAAAAACGCCGGCTTTCACCATACCGGAAATGACATCAATAGCCTGTAAATTCATCATAGTCGCATTAATATAGTTTGCCGGATTAAAATCCAATTTATAAACACCGACAACATAGCCGCCAAAAATACCGATAATATCCCCAAACAACACCAGTAAAGGCATAACCACCACGCCGGCCCATAGTCTTGGCGCCATCAAATAACGAAATGGATTGGCCGACAATGTAACCAACGCGTCAATTTGTTCTGTAACCCGCATTGTACCAATTTCTGCAGCCATAGCCGCGCCAATACGCCCAGCAACCATCAAGGCCGATAAAACCGGAGCCAGCTCACGAGTTACTGAAATCAAAACCACCGTCGCCACAGCGCTTTCGGCGCCGAATTTAGAAAAACCGGAATAAGTTTGAATAGCAATAACCATACCGGCAAACAAGGTAGTCAACCCCACAACCGGCAACGAATAGAACCCCATGTTCAAAAATTGACTCACAAATAATTTCAGATAAAACGGCGGAACAAAACAGTTATATACCGACTTTGCCACAAAACGTGTAAAAGCCCCAAGTTCCAACACAAAAGAAAGCAGCGGTTTACCCAAAAGCTGTAAAAAAGCTTCTATATTTTTCTTCAGCATATTCAATTATCCTATTCTGTTTGCAAAAGATTATCACGCAGCTTTACTATAATCTTTTCCAAAATTGTTGTGTCTTCAGCATACAAATCTATTGCGGGAATTTCAACACCTAAAATATTTTCGCACTTATTTTTTGGCAGACGTTCCAAATTTTCTTTAGACTGCACCAAATTAACCACTAGATTGATTTCTGCTTCTTTTTCAAATTCATACCTAGAAATTCCCACATTTCGAATTTCCAACAAACCTCTAATATTGAGCGGCGCGCTGCCAAAAAGCATATTATTGCGTGTTTCCAAGGCCACCACATCATCTGCCACCAAAACCGCGTTTTTATTTTCAATAAATTTCAGCGTCAATTCCGATTTACCGCTACCGGACTTACCTTTAAATAAAATTCCTTTATTTTTCCATAGCACCAAAGAGGCGTGCATTGTGCATAACTCAGACATTTTCTAACCGTTTTTGCTTATTACCGTCTGTTGCTGAGATTGTAATTTTCCTTCCATCTTCAGTCATTTCTATTTGGACATTCCACATATTACGCGGAGAAAAAGCCCCCATTCTTTCCGGCCATTCCACTAAACTAACGCCAGAATAAAAAGCTTCTTCCACGCCTAGCTCAAAAATTTCGGACGGTTTTTCCAAACGATACAAATCATAGTGATAAATATCAAACGCCTCAGCGCTATAAGTTTGCAGCAGAGTAAACGTTGGACTTGGAACTTCTTTGGCTCCGGTCAGTTTTTGAATAAAAGCTCGGGCAAAAACACTTTTGCCAGCACCCAATGTTCCATTTAGCGCCCATATATCGCCTTGTTCGCTGATTTCTGCCAACTTTTCTGCCAACGCTATTGTATCAGCCTCGCTATGAGAAACAAAAACCTTTTCCATTAGAACCACCCGTCAAAATTTAACCAATCCGAACCTTTATTTACCTCTATTTTTGCTCTTCTTTTTTGCAGTTTACGCCAATCTGCCGGACGATAAAAGCGCCCATTCCACATACCTTGCAAATCATTCCGCGCCTGCTTTTCATAAGGAAGATAAATATTGGTATTTTTTGTATACGCAACCGCCCAGCCGGCACTGACTATTGCGGCTCCGATATCATGTTGTCCCAAAAAACAAACACCGGTCGCGCGGCGATTTATCACATCGCCAACAATCCGGCATTCAACTTCTTGTTCATGTATCCAATCTTGCAGCCACGTAATAGCCTTTTGACCGCAATGATAAGATATTCCTTTAGAATTGGAACATATTTGCTCAGAATTCGGCGCATCAACGCCCAATAGTTTGACGCGTATGCCTTTAATTTTCAGCACGCTGCCTGTTATCACCCTTGGCACACCTTTCAAAGCCGGATAGTCCATTGGATTAAAGTTATTTATCTGCGCCGGTTCTTGTTTTGCGCCAAACAAACCCGAAACTTTAGAAAAAAAACCACCGTCATCTTCGGACGGTGTTGCATTAACAACAGAACCATTGTTTTCATCTGTTCCAATTGGTTCTAAATCAGCCATTTGTCCATTTTGTTGCTGAGCCTCCGCATATTCAACAGAAGGCTCATTGGCGCTAAAAAATTTATCCCCTAATTTCTGAGTTACAGAGTCTGAACCTAGCATTCCCAAAGAATATAAAATAAACCACACAACGCCGCCTATAACGAGCAGCGCCATAGACATACTCATGGCAGACCAGAAAATTTTGAACAATATATAAAGGACAATAAGACCAATAACAACGCTGACAAAACCCATTCCTTGCAAAGATGTGCTGTCACTTTGCGTACCTGCCCCGCCAAAATATATCAGCGAAGCAAAAACAACCAGTAATATTATATTTTTCAACAAAGACATCTACTTAACCTTTTTTAACATCTGCTACATTAGAACATAATTTTTTTTTTTATTTTATCTATTTATACAGCTTTGGCAACAACTCTTCCGTTTCATTTTTATTTTTATGACCTGTACTATTTCTTATAACCTGCAAAAATATC
>USCF01000057.1 GCA_900553115.1 uncultured Alphaproteobacteria bacterium | reverse complement strand
CTGTGTCGGCCAGAGTTTGCTTTTTGCCAGACTCGACTGATTGCGGCGAAGGTGATGTAGATGTGCCAGAGGTGCAAATAACTTGCGCCACTTATGGTGGCTATGAGACAGAGGCAGCTTGTTTGGAGGCTCGGGCAGACAAAACAGCTCAAATTTGTACTCTTAATTCTGGCTGTTATTATCCAAAATGCGCTTATGACAGCGAACGTAAGTGCAAAAATGAAAATCCAGATAAAAAATGTCTGAGCCAAGATGTTGACGGCGTAAAATGCTGGTACTCGCAGCCGAAAACCTGTTCTGAACAAGGTTACAAAAACACACCTTGTGCTACTGATGAAGATTCAGGAACCGTCCCTAATACTTTAGAGGCTTCAGACGGTCCTTGCTACAAATGCACACCTAAAAAAGAGTGTAAATATATCAGCAATTTGTATTATGGTCCAAAGGACACTTGCCCGCAATATACCGACCGTAAAGACGCCGGCGTTACCGGCAAAGACGGTGTATGTTCTACTTGTGAACCTCAAGCTTGCACTACAATAAACGCAGCATATAAAAACGCGGCAAATCAAAACACTTGCGGTTCGGATAAAGTGGCTACAAAAGTAACCGGTACAGATTCCGCCGCCGACGGACCTTGCTACACTTGCGAAAATACAGATGCTTGTACATATAAGTATGGTCATTTAACTTTAGATGATGATACTCATGGTGATAGTATTCTTACAGAGCAGCTTTACCGTTCTTTCCAATACCATGCGGGAAATACAGAAGGTGCTAGTTATTATTGGAACGGGTCTGGTTCCCGCGATCATTATAATATTGATGATGCATCAGGTTATCAGATATATAGTAAAATAGATAAAAACTCTAAATCATGTCAAAAAGGTAATAAAACAGCTTATGAAACAATATGCCCAGGAACGGCTAAAGGATTTTGCGAGAAAAGCAAGAGAAAGTTTGTTTCCAATGGTTGTTCAAGTGAACCATATGTAGTGGGCAGGTTGACGGTTGTAGGTATGGAATTTGGTGATTGTGGTTGCGATACAAGCAAAGGATTGTATGATACCGAAGCAGCTTGTCGTGATGCAAATAGTGGTGCAAAATCATTAGAGTGCACGCCATATGATCGGTGGTGCTATCAAACTTGTGAGGCTGCAGGTATGTATTCATCAGAAGATGCATGCAAAACAAATGCTCCAAAATATACCGAGTGTAATTTTAATGGTAGTTGCTACAAGCGCAACAAAATAGGTTGGGGATTTCATTATACACATGGTCTTGAGAAGTCAGATAGAAGAAGTTACAAATGCACTTCTATTTATCCTCTAAGGCTACCTGATAAAGGTTATCCAGCATGGACTGCGTCAGTATATGTAGAAAAAAGCCGTATAAATTGGGAAGATGCAAAAGATTTAATTGGCGATACATATGAAAGAATAGAGGACCAAAAAGGAGAGGTTCGCTACCCTGCTGGAGAGTATAGAATCTGCGTAAATCATGGTCTTCCGGTAGCTTCATTTTATATAGCAAAAACAAATGGAGATGCGTGTGCCTATCGTTCGGGTGATAACGATGATCAATGGCATGCTGATGAAAATAATAAGGAATTTTGCTCAAATATAAATCCTAATGAGGTTAGCGTAGGATCTTCGAAATGTTTGGTGGCGACATTTGAAGATGATGAGGAATATTATGTTCATGCTTCGATGAAAAGTATTGATAACTACAATTGTTATCAAGTAGACGGAGCTTTTAATTAAACAGTATCATTAGAATGTAGTTACAGGCGGGGTGGATTTATCCCCGCCTTTTGTTTTCTCTCTTTTTTTTGAAACGTCATTCTGTTACGCTTTTTTACGCCTCCACTCTCAACGTCATTCTTCAGCGCCTCATGCCGCTTTATAGGCTGAGGCAGACTGGAGAATCCACAACTTTGTTGCCCTTGGCAACGCATATTGACATTGCTACCGCAATGGCGTTATGGATTCTCGCCGACCACAGCCAGTAGGGTGTGGTGGCAAGAATGACAACGAGGGTAGAAACGTCATTCTTCAGCGCCTCATGCCGCTTTATAGGCTGAGGCAGACTGGAGAATCCACGACCTTGTTGCTGAAAGCAACGCATATTGACATTGCTGCCGCAATGGCGTTAAAACCGACTCAGTTTTTTCGTTTTTCAGCACCAGTCATCCTAGGTCTTGTACCTAGGATCTTCTGGCAACAAACACCTAACCAAGTCAATAAATTAGCCTTATTATTGCATAAGGAGTATGCTTACACAAGATTATCGGGACAGGCCCGATAATGACGGGTGCTAGGGGCGCTGGCTAGTACTTGTTGCAACGTTTTTCACATCTCCGCTCTCAACGTCATTCTCGCCGACCACAGCCAGTTGGGTGTGGTGGCAAGAATGACAACGAGGATAGAAACGTCATTAATCACCGCATTTTTTTTACAGCAAGACTTGAAAAATATAAAAAAAAGAACCGGTATAAAAAATACCGATTCTTTAAAGAGTAGCGCTAGTTATCTCTTTTTCTCATAGAAGTTAATGTTATTATCGTTCATAATGAGCAAAACTCCGTTGTCAGAGGCAATAAAGTCAACCCCGTTAGGGTATCTTTCTGCCAGATTCGTCTCGATTGTGCCGTCAAAGTTGTAGATAAAATACTTATCGTTTCTGCTCAAGGCAAAAAGGCGAAAATCATTATCCACAATGCAGAAACTATCCACATTATCAAAAGTGGTCCAACAGCCGTTATAAAAAGAATTTACCTGTTTACCAAAAAGCTTGGCGCACAATGCAAAATGCTCGGTCGGACTAGCGACAATCAGATTCTTATCACTGCAAAGCAGCGACTTGTCATAGAGCGAATACATCCGATAGTTACCAGGAGTGCCGCAGACAACAAGACTGTTGCCTAAGAACAGTTTGTCATTTTTAGAAATCTGATAGGTGAGGGAAATCATATTGCCATTGTAGCGGTAAATTACCCAGCTATCTTCTTCCTGTAAAGCCACAAAGCGTTCTGACGTTTTGTAGTCGGTGACCTTTCTTGACCAGACAATGTTTTTGCCATTCCACAGCAACACATCAAAGCTTGATGAGCTAACCTTGCTGACAATCAGATAATAACATTCGCCGGCCAAATGGATCAGCTCAACCTGAGTCAAAGCAAAATCCGAAACTTTTTGTCCTTCGATATTATACAATCCTTTGGTCGAGAAGATAAGCCCAGCTTCTTCAGCAACAAAAATGTCCGAAACGTCTGTCAGCGGCTCAATTGGCAAAAATTTCACCTCGTTGTTTTCTACATAGACGTGAAACAAGCTGAACTTTCTGTTTTTGTTAACAAGCGCGAGTGTACTCTTTTCAAAAAGTTTAAAATCCATATGCAAAAAATTTAAATAATTATAAAACGTATACTCTATATATAATCTTTGTGGACAATTTTGTCAATAAAAAAAAGACAGCCAAAGCCGTCTATAAAATTTTGTGATGGTAAAAAAACTATTTTTTGATGTTCGCAGTCAAAGCGCTCAAAACTTTTACCAGTTCTTCTTTCATGTGCGCTCTGTCTACCACCATATCAACCATGCCATGTTCCAGCAAATATTCAGCACGCTGGAAACCTTCCGGCAGTTTTTCGTGAATCGTTTGCTCTATCACGCGTTGACCGGCAAACCCGATTAAGCAGCCTTTTTCGGCAATGTTAACATCGCCAAGCATTGCAAACGAGGCCGAAACACCGCCGGTGGTCGGATCAGTTAAAATAGATATAAACGGAATTCCCGCTTCTTTCAGCTCGTTAATAGCAGCTGTTGTGCGAGCCATTTGCATCAGCGAGAGCATACCTTCTTGCATACGCGCACCACCGGAAGCGGTAACCGTAATCAACGGCTCTTTATCCTTGAGTGCCAATTTTGCGGCTTTAACGATTCCTTCGCCGACGGCAATACCCATTGAACCGCCCATAAATGAAAAATCCATGGCCGCAACCACACTGGCAATGCTGCCGATTTTACCGCGGGCAACCTGTATAGCGTCTTGGCAGCCGGTTTTTTTGCGGTTGCTTTTCAGGCGATCGGAGTATTTTTGGATATCCTTAAATTTCAGCGGGTCGTCTTGCACCACAGGCAAATCAACCAAAGTATATTGCTCATCATCAAACAGCAGTCTAAAACGCTTTTCTACATATAAACGCAGATGGTGTCCGCAGGCTGTGCAAACATAGTGCGAGTCTTTCAGCTCTTTTGAAAACAGCATCTGATTGCAGTTAGGGCATCTTACCCATAAATTATCAGCAATTTCTTTAGGTGTGGTTTTTTTGATTTTCGGACGAACGATTTCTGTAAGCCAGTTCATTAATTATCCTTTCGTGCAAACTTATTTTTCAAAGAAGAAAGCCAGCTTTTGACTTTTCCGGCTTTGGCGCTGCTGTCGCTGTTTTGCGTTGCCTCGGCGTTTGCCTTAGCTTGTTGCTCCAAACCGGCGATGTTTTGTTTCAGGCCGCTGACCGTTTCATTTAGTTTAGCCTGCTCTTTGTTCAAAGCCTTGTTGGTTTTGCGCTGCTGCTTTAGTTCTTTTCGCATTGGAGCGGCGCCGAACCATGCGTTGATACGCCCCCATAAATAGCCGTAAAGCAAAAAACAAAACAATAAAAGTTTGGTGTTGACATGAACTTCAGTATCTAGCGGCCAAAGCGAAAAAACAAGTCCGTCATCGGCTATTTGCGCATTATAAATTCCCCATATGGCAATAAGAATAATCGGAATTTCAAACAGATAGTGTAAAAGTTTCATGTCATCCTCCTTTTTGCGGAAGGCTGAACTTATTTGTCGTTCAGTCTATCGTGCAATTCTTTACCGGTTTTAAAGTGTACAATATTTTTTGCCGGTACGTTAACGCGGGTTTTATTTTTTGGGTTGATTGCTACTCTCGGATTTCTGGTTCTGACCGAAAACGCTCCGAAACCTCTGATTTCTACGCGGTCACCGTCAGCCAAAGCCGATGTAAGCTTATTAAAAATGACGCTGACAATATTATCAATATCTTTGATTGTCAGGTTAGGCATTTTGGCTGCAATTCTTTCAACTAATTCAGATCTAGTCACTTTTCCCTCTCATTTCAATTACAAAATAAACATTTTCTATCTAGATACACTTTTATTTTTTAGATATCCATACAATTTTTAAGATTTTACACAAACATCAGGCGCTCTTAAATATAAAGGCTTAGGATAATTTAGCTTTCTGCTGTTGAATTTTTGCACGGCGCAAGCCGCTAAATCGGTAATAGAAGCTGTTTTATCCATACGAATGGCGTGCAAAACCAAACCGCTCGGCTTATCTAAAAAGCGTTCTACGCCGTTGCCAATGAGAGTAACTGTTTTGCCTTTTAAGCGGCTGATGATTTCTTCATACGGCAAAGCTTCGGCATCACATAATTTTTCTAGCCGTCCGTTAAAAAGCTGAAAATAAAAGTCAGAGCGTTTGGTTTCTATGATAACGGCATTATAATCGGATAGTTCAGATATATCCAGAGAATGCGCATAAGCCTCAAACGCCGAAACTCCAGTCACGCTTAGTTTGGGGCAAGCTAGACCAAACGCCCGCGCTGCCGCTATTGAAGAGCGAACACCCGTAAATGACCCCGGACCGACACAAACTGCCAGCAGGTTTATATTTTCAAAAGTCAGATTCTGTTTTTGCAAGATGTTTTGAATTTGCGGCAGCAACGTTTCGGCTTGCCCAAAATCCATTTCTTCCGAAAACTTTTCAATCACTTTATTGTCTTGCAGCAAAACTATTGAACAGCAGTCCGCTGTGGTGTCAAAAGCCAATGTTAACATAGTTATCAACCTTATAAAAAAATAAATTGCCTATTTGTTTGCATTTTATTACTATAAAAACAGTAATAAAACAAACATTTTTTTTGTAAAGAAGATTCTGCTATGGATGCTGAGTTATTGCGAGACATAATTTATGTCAGCTTGTTTCTGATTTTTATAATGCTTGGAGTGTTGGCGGCGCTGCAGCTGAAAATATATAAGTATAAGCATAAAATTTATTTTATCCGCAGAGATAGGGAACGTTGCAACGAAGTGCTGTATGCTGCAAAAGACGGATATTTTTGTTTTGTGTATCCTGATCAAAAGGTAAAAGACCCGCAAAAAGGAATTACCGAAAAAAGTTCGCGCCGGCTGGCGGTTATGCTGGGGCTGAAAAGTGGAACAGCCGCTTCTTTTTCCGAGGTTTGCGATACTTTTTATAAAGAAGACGCCCGACTGCTGCAAAAATATGTGAGCTTGCTTCAGCAAGAGGGAAAACGTTTTGAAGATATGCTGCGTCTTAAAGGTTCGGAAAGGAATATTTGCGTGTATGGCAGTCGGATAAACGGAGCTGACAATAATCTTTATTGCGATATAGTCTGGTTTAGAGATGTTACGCCCCAAACTTCAAAAATAGCAGATTTGGCGGCCGAAAAACAAGCGGTTGAAGATTCGTTAAAACAGCTGGAGCAAATGGTTGATGGTTTGGATTATCCAGTGTGGCTGAGAGATGAAAATCTGCAGCTTGCCGCTGTCAATAAAAAATATTTGGAATTTGCGCAGGCGGCAAATAAAGGTGAAGTTATTAAAAGCCAGGTGGAAATATGCAACGGCAAAGGCGACGCGGTGGCTATGTCTTTGGCTGCGGCGGCGCAAAAAAGTAAGAAATTGCAGAAAAAAAATCTCAATATTGTCCGCAAAGGCAATTTATTTAATTTTGAACTGCGTGAAAATCCGTATTATGTTGGCGATTCGCTGGATAAAATAGGTACGGTTGGATATTTGGTTGATAACACGGCGCTAGAAAAAGCTAAGCGCAATTTCAAAATAAATCAAAATAATCACTTGGAAATTTTGGGGGCGCTGGGGACGGCTTTTGCTATTTTTGACGACAGGTCAAAACTGTATTTTT
>USCF01000056.1 GCA_900553115.1 uncultured Alphaproteobacteria bacterium | reverse complement strand
ATGGCTGATTGCAAAAGAAGGTGAGCTTGTAGAAATTAACGGTAACAAACTTGTTCCACTATTTAAGAAGTAAAAAATTATGAAGAAGTTTTTAATTATTTTAACTATTTTTGTCGGTACATTAGGTGCTTGTTTTCTGTTTACACAATATTTTTCTGTACGACAGCACTATATGCAGCAGATTCCGCTAAAACTTGACAATAAGTCTAGTTTTTACCTTGGATATAGTTTTGAACGCTTGGTAGAAGATGAATGTTTTTCTACGTGGTATTCTGAAAATAAATATACAGGGAATATGAGCGGATATCTATCTAATATATATGATTTAGATTATTACCAAAACGAGCAAAAAGATATTGAACAGCAGCTAGCAACGTACCGAGAATGCAAAAAACAGCTTGCAGGTTCAAAGCCTAAAGTTGAGACTTTGCGAGTTTTGCGCGCGGCATCGTCTTTTGTGATGAACAGTCCTGCTTATTTTAATCGTGACATCAGCAACAACACGATTAAAGAATATGGACAAGGTGCTGATGAAGAAAATATTTATGTACTTTATCTGAGCGATGGTACTGTCCTCAAAGCAAGTCCGCGCGATAAACCGCAGTGGCTTGGGACCAAAGTCGGTGAAAAAGTGCGTAAAACTACTTCATGTGAAGCTGTTTTGCACGGCAATACTTACAAGGTTGATACTATCGTCAGATATAGTCCTTTGTATGAATAAGTAAAAAAATCCACTCATTGAGTGGATTTTTTTGTTATCAAATATTTTCTTTAGTTTAAACATTGCAGTTGCAAAAAAAATTTTCAAGTTTATAACTGCGTTTTATGAGAAACAAAGTTTTAATATATGAAGACTATGGCTGCGCCGACATTAGCGTGTTGGCAAAAGAGCTGCGCACTTATTTTGAACCGCGCGGCTGCAAAGTTGGATTTACAAATGCTAATGAAATTATCAGTCGCAACAGCCTTAATCAAGAAGTTTTAGCATTTTTTATCCCTGGTGGGGCAAGTACTCCGTATCGTCATAAATTGGAGGTTTTGGGTAATGCTAAAATCCGCGAATATGTTCAACAAGGCGGTGTTTATTACGGAATTTGCGCCGGTGCTTACTATGCTTGCAAACATACCGAATTTGAAAAAGATGTGCCGGAATCCCGAATTATTGCCGAATACAAATTAGATTTACTCAATGCCAAAGCCATAGGCTCTCTTTATAAGGAACTCAACATCGAACCATTCGCTAAAAATACGGCATCTTCCGCCGCTGTAGAACTAATTGATGAAAAAGGCGATATTGTGGTAGCGCATTACCATGGCGGACCGTATTTTGAGCTTGACCACACAGAAGAAACCGAGATTTTAGCACATTATAATTTAACCGGATTTAAGCCGGCTGTGGTTTTACAGCATTATGGGAAAGGCAAAGTAATCCTTTCCGGAGTGCATTATGAGGACAGCGCTCAAACCTTGAAGGCTGTTTCAAACGCTTCTGACACACTCAATCGTCTGCAGCAAAATGAAACCTCCCGCCGCCAATTTTTTGAAAAATTGATGTCGCTTTCGGGGAGATAATTTTTTGCACTATTGAAAAATATATTATTTTTAACGCTCATAGATGATTGTTATTTGGCATAACGAATCGCAAAAAAAACTCTCAATCTTGCGACTGAGAGTTTTTTTAATAATTGGAAGTTAAATTACTTCAATTCAACTTTAGCACCAGCGGCTTCCAATTTAGCTTTGATAGCTTCAGCTTCTTCTTTAGAAGCACCTTCTTTAACAGTTTTAGGAGCACCGTCTACCAAATCTTTAGCTTCTTTCAAGCCCAAGTTTGTAATAGCGCGGATTTCTTTAATAACGTTAATTTTGTTAGCACCTGCTTCAGCCAGAATTACATCAAATTCTGTCTTTTCTTCAGCAGCGGCAGCGCCTGCACCAGCAGCACCGGCAACAGCAACAGCTGCAGCAGCGGAAACGCCCCATTTTTCTTCTAACATTTTTGACAATTCAGCAGCTTCCATAACTGTCAGAGCTGATAATTCATCTACTAATTTGGCCAAATCTGCCATTTTTTTTCTCCAAATAAATTAAATTAAAATTTTTTTAGTTAAAAACCATTTTCACATCTAAGCTTTTTTGTTTTAGGCTGAGTGCTGCGCCGCTGATTTTGAGCGAAGTGTACAACCTAGTACATAAGCGATAAACCAGCAAGCATGACTCGCATAAAACGGAAAAGAAACTTAGGCTGCTTCTTTCTCGCTGTAAGCCTTTGTAACTCTTGCCAATTTGGCAGCAGGAGCTTGCAACAGGCCAACCAATTTGGCACGCAATTCGTCCATAGAAGGAATTGCAGCCAATTCTTTGATTTCATCTAAAGTCAGAGCTTTGTCAGACAAAGCACCGCCAACGATAACCAATTTTTCATTATTTTTTGCAAATTCAACACAAGCTTTGCAAGCAGCAATCGGATCATTGGCATAAGCCATAGCAACCGGACCTTTAAACAGGTCTGCCAAACCTTCAAATTTTGTGTCTTTTACAGCAAGACGAGCAATACGGTTTTTAGTAACTCTCAAAGAGGCACCAGCATCGCGCACTTTGTTTCTCAATTCGTCAGCTTCAGCCACTGTCAAACCTAAGTATTCGGTGATTACAACTGATTCTGCGTTAGAGAATACTTCATGCAACATGTTAAGTAACTCTGTTTTTTCTTCGCGGTTCACTTATTGTCTCCATACGAAATTGTTAAATTCAGACCTCAAGGTCTAAACCGTTACCAAACCCACAATATTCTGAATAAATCAAAATACTGCGGAACCCAAATCTGTCCAGGAGAAAAATTTAATTCTAAAACTCACTCCCGTCTATGTCGGATATTTAAGGCCTCCGCGACACCGTCAGCTTTAGTTACAAGCAAAAAGCCTTCGGTATCGAGATGCCGCCCACAGTCTTGGACAGTTTCAAGAGCCTCCGCTCTTGAAGAGTGGGGCAGAAAAAACTGCAAAACAGCCTCCCTGCCCTAAACTGATTTGCCTTTTAACAAATTTTTTATCAAAAAGCAAGCATTTTTTAACAAATTATAACCAAGCAGATTATAATTCAGAAGCGTTAACCTTTACGCCAACACCCATTGTAGAGCTGATTGAAATCTTTTTCAAATATGTGCCCTTCAAGGTAGCAGGTTTAGCTTTGATAATTGTTTCGATGAACAATTTAGCGTTATCATAGATTTTGTCTTCAGAGAAAGACGCTTTAGCAACACCGGCGTGAACAATACCATTTTTTTCTACACGATATTGAACTTCACCAGCCTTAGCGTTTTTAACTGCTGTGGCAACATCTGCGGTAACTGTACCCAATTTAGGGTTTGGCATCAAGCCTTTAGGACCCAAAACGCGGGCAACACGACCAGCCATACCCATCATATCAGGGGTGGCAATACATCTATCAAAGTCAATTTTACCGGCCAAGATAGAATCTACCAAATTTTCGGCACCAATAATATCTGCGCCGGCTGCTTTAGCTTCATCAGCTTTTTCACCTTGAGCAAATACAGCAACGCGAACAGTTTTACCATTACCGTGCGGCAATTGGCAAACACCGCGAATCATTTGGTCTGCGTGTTTCGGATCAACACCTAAATTGATTGCTAAATCAATGGTTTCATCAAATTTTGCTTTTGCATTTTCCTTAACGATTTTAACTGCTTCTTTAAGGCTGTACTCTTGATTTTTATCCAGAGTCTTATATGCATTTACTAATCTTTTTCCGCTCATTGACTTACTCCGTAACCTTAATACCCATAGAAATAGCCTGACCTTTAACCATATTCATAGCAGCTTCAACTGTAGGGCAGTTCAAGTCTGGCAATTTGGTGGTAGCAATTTCTTTTACCTGTTCCAAAGTAATTTGACCGGCAACAGTTTTGCCTGGTTCTTTAGAAGCGGATTGCACGCCGGCAGCTTTCTTAATCAAATAAGAAACCGGAGGCAATTTAGTGATGAATGTAAAGCTTTTATCCTCATAAGCGGTGATGATTACCGGCACAGGAACACCTGGTTCCATTTTTTGAGTTTTAGCGTTGAATGCTTTACAAAATTCCATAATATTCAGGCCTTTTTGACCCAAAGCTGGACCAACCGGCGGAGAAGGGTTAGCTTTTCCGGCAGGTATTTGCAGCTTGATAAGACCTAAAATTTTCTTTTTAGATTTAGCCATTATAATACCTCATTGTAGGTTAGTGGTAAAGACCAATGGCTGGTCTCCCACATTGTTAAACATAATCAGCCAAGGACACAAATATCCCTAACTGCTTGTTTTGTATATCACAATATTTGCAAAATGCAAGCACTTTTTAAACCTGTGTTATACTATATTGAATTTTCCAATAAGGTCAAAACATTGCAGGATCTGGTCGCACAAACTTTACATTTTTCAGAAACAACAGACTTATTATAAGTATCGCAATTCATATCTCTGATATATGAAGCCGGCGCGCCAACACCGCAAACGCCATACCCTGTCTGTTCTATCCAAACAATCCACAAACTGTTATACAGTTGTCCCATTTCAAAAAGTTTGTTACAACATTCAACAGCTGATTTACCAGCCGGCATATTATATTGTAAATTTAGCCTCACGCCATATTTGCCTTCCCAAACCCTAGTTAAAACATTCACACGATTACCAAAAATATCTTTCAAATTTCTATCAAGCATACCATCAGGAATCAATCCAGCGCTAACCACAACATCTGTTATATTTTTTGCACTATTGCCAAAGTTTCCGGCAGTTAAGTAGGCTGTTTGCAAATTATGGATTAAGGCGATAAAATCATAACTCCAGCGGTTCATTTTCCATATAGACATCGCCTTAGAATATCCGGCAATTCCTCCAACCGAAAGCACAGCGACAATTGCCAACACTCCGAGCATTTCTATCATTGAGCGACCTGATTGATTTTTAAAACACATTTTCAAACCCCTTTTTATTAAACAAAAACCCGCGTTAGTAGCGGGCGGATGTTCGAAAACCGTATATCATCAAACGGCTCGGCTTATTCAGCGCGTAACCTTATTTAGCCGACATCCGTCCAACGAACAGAAAATCGGCATACAAAATTTTAAGTCGTTTATGCTTAACGACTGATGATAAAAGGGTTTTCGACGCCCTGCATTTGGTAATGCGTAAAAATTATAAAAATAATTTTAGCCAAATGCAAGCAATTTTATTACTTCAATATATTGACAATTTTCTTATTTTTGCCTAAAACTATGCTGTTAACTTATTAAATACATATAATTATGGCAACGAATATTGAAAAGAAGGATTTGAAATCCATTTTGTTGGAAACTTTACGCAATGAGTTGGAAATTGAAAAAATTAATGAATCTGACCGTTTGCGCAGCGACTTGAGTATGGATAGCATCAACGCTATGTATGTTAGCATGAAAATGGAACTCAAGCTCGAACTTGAAAATGATGATGAGATTGCCCACTACATCGCTCAAAATCCAGATTTGACCGTTGGTGAGTTACTTAATTTTGTTTGTAACAAAATTTCGAATGTCAAAGTATAAAAAAAGGAGTGTGAAATAAACACTCCTTTTTTTTGCAGTTATTGAAAACTATTTTTTCAAAATAGATTTACCAGCATAAACAGCCATATCACCCAATTCTTCTTCAATACGAATCAGTTGATTGTATTTTGCCATACGGTCTGTACGAGACATAGAACCGGTTTTGATTTGACCGCAATTTGTAGCCACAGCAATATCAGCAATGGTTGTGTCTTCTGTTTCACCAGAACGGTGAGACAATACAGCTGTATAACCATGACGCTGAGCCATATCAACAGCTTTCATTGTTTCGCTCAATGTACCGATTTGATTTACTTTAATCAAGATAGAGTTAGCAATACCTTTTTCAAAGCCCATTTCCAAACGTTTCGGATTTGTAACAAACAAATCATCGCCGACTAATTGGATTTTGTTACCCAAAGCAACAGTCAGCAATTTCCAGCCTTCAAAATCGTCTTCAGCCATACCGTCTTCAATAGAGAAGATAGGGAATTTATCGCACAAACCTTTGTAGTATTCAACCATTTGAGCGTTGGTATAAGATTTGCCTTCGCCTTTCATTTCATATTTGCCGTTTTCATAGAATTCAGAAGAAGCAGCGTCAATAGCCAAAACAACGTCTTCACCTGGTTTGTAGCCAGCATCTTTGATAGCGTTTACAATAAAGGTCAAGGCTTCGTCAGCAGATTTCAAATTTGGAGCAAAACCGCCTTCATCGCCAACATTGGTGTTTTGACCGGCAGCTTTCAAGTTTTTCTTCAAAGTTTGGAAAATTTCAGCACCCATACGGATAGCTTCTTTAATAGAATCGGCAGAAACCGGCATAATCATAAATTCTTGAATATCAATCGGGTTATCTGCGTGTTTACCACCATTCAAAATATTCATCATCGGAACCGGCAAAGTGCGAGCCATTGTGCCGCCCAAGTAGCGATATAATGGCAAATCAGCTTCTTCAGCCTGAGCTTTAGCCACAGCCAAAGAAACAGCCAAAATAGCGTTTGCACCCAAGTTACCTTTATTTTCTGTGCCGTCCAAATCAATCATTGTGTTATCAATATCAATTTGGTCTTCTGCTTCATAGCCAGCCAAAGCGTCATAGATTTTGTCGTTTACATTCTCAACAGCTTTCAAAACGCCTTTACCGCCAAAGCGGGATTTGTCACCATCACGCAATTCTACAGCTTCGTGAACACCGGTAGAAGCTCCTGATGGAACAGCAGCGCGACCAAATGCGCCTGACTGCAAAACAACTTCGGCTTCAACGGTTGGTGTACCGCGTGAATCTAAAATTTCTCTGGCATGAATATCAACAATAGCACTCATTTTTTTCTCCTATTCATAAAATTTTAAGTGTTGGCTATAAATTAGTTTATTTTCATTTAATGTCAAGCCAAAAGACAGATAGTCAGTATAAAAAATATCAAAGAGTGAAAATTAAAAACTCCGT